>CAZUAM010000058.1:16353-18033 GCA_964618095.1 uncultured Planctomycetaceae bacterium
GGGTCTTCAGTGTCAAGGCCGACCCGCTGACAAAGGCGAACAGGCGGCTCCCCTCCCGCAGCACCAGGTGGTGGCCGACCTGCTGCTCGCTGAGAAACATCCGTTGGATTTCGTCCAGGGCAATCTGCCGGTCCCCCCAAGGCGTGGTGGCGGCCAGGAGCTGGTCGTCGGCCGGCAACAAGGCCAGCCGATCGCCGCCGGTGGTCTCGAGCGTGGCGACGACACCGTCTGCAAGCCTGCCGTCGTCGGGGCTGGCGCGGATCACCAGCCGGTCGAGATTCTCGGCCTGGAGTTCCAGCCGCAGGCCGCTGTTCATGGTGAATTGCAGGTCCTCGACCGTGATCCGGCCGTTGAAGACCTGGCCGTCGCGGAGGAACACCCGCGGCTTTCCGCCGGTGCATCGCTGCCCGGCAATCGCGGCGACCTTTTCAAAGGCCAATTTCAGCGTGCCGTAGCGGGTTTCTAGGGCAAAGCCCTTGCAGGTGGCGGTCCCGTGCAGCCGGGTCTGCTCGCCGACCGCCAGCACGTCGGCCGCCTGGGGCTCGACGCCCAGCGATTCCAGCGTAATCAGCGACTCCCCGTCGCCGGAACCGCCGAAGCCGATACCGCCGAGGTTGACGATCGAGCGGCGGATCTCGGGGGGCAGGTCGCGGGTCCAGTCGCGGGCGGTAAACGGTTTGAAGAATTCCGCCGCGGCCTTGGCGCTGGAGATCGACGCCGACTGCCGCTGGGCGATGCCGTGCAGGATCGAGGTGGTCTTGCCGGCTTCCACCTTTACCATGTAAGTGAAGATGAACTGTTGATTGGACTGGTTCTGGATCGTGGGTTTGATCTTGCTTCGCGCCCCGGCCAAGTGAAATACGAGGTTGAGCTGCCCACTACTTGGCCGCCCCAACGCCACCACTCCACCGTCTTTTTTCCCCAAGGAGACCCCAACCGGGACCCCCGTATCGGTAATCAGGGCCTGGCAGGGACCCCGCGGCAACTGCGTTCGAAGCACCAGCGTGGCGGTAACCGGCTTGGAGCCGGGATTGCGGAGCACCTCGACGTATCGGACGGCACTGGCTTTCAGATCAACCTTGATTCGCCGCGTGACCTCCAAGTTCGACACCCTGCCGATCAATATGTACTCGCTGCCGTCGGGAGTCATCATCGGCTGCGAGGGACGGAACGAATTGCGGTTGACCGTCAGGGTCTCCGCGCCGTCGAAGGAGCTGTTCGTTCCGGAACCGATCTGGCCGTAGTTCCTGATGTCCCAGCGGAACCCTTGGGAATCCGTCTTGTAGTTGAAGGTGGCCGGAATGAGCCTCTGTTGGCGCTGACCGGGGGCAGGCGAGCCGGCCAGGCAGGTTCCCATGATCACCGCCACGGGAAGTAACCATCGGCCGGGGTACCGCGCCGCGCGGCGGCGAAGAGTCCCGGTCTTTTCTTCCCTCACGGTGTATTGCATCAAGGGCGACCTCTCTTGACTTGGCCACGCGGTGTTCCGGTTGCGCCGCCGGTTGCTGATTTTTGCAGAAACGGCTGTAGTTTGCCGAGCGGCCTGCTAAGCCGTAAGCGGCTGTGCTGTCATTCGGTCAAGGGGTCATCTCCCGGCTCATGGTCTGTCTCTGAAGGGATCGTCAGCCGGCGGGTTGGTCGGTGGGGCAGGCGGCTTTTCAGCAGGGCCCCTTTTCGCCT
>CAZUAM010000059.1:0-18030 GCA_964618095.1 uncultured Planctomycetaceae bacterium
TCTGGAGCACGGCTGACACAGCCGTGGCACGCGAATACGTACCCGACGATGGTCCGGTGAATAATCCGGATTGGGCCGCCACCATCAGTCGCGGCGTCGGGATACGCCGCGACTGACGTGAAAACGGTCGACAGAGAAATGCTACGGGTGGCCGGCTCCCCGACCGGTGTTGCGACGCATTTAATTTGACGGCTGCCGGTGGGAGCTTGCCTGGCCCCGAGCGGCGGTGGCGGACAAGCGGCCACCGGCACTCAGGTCGTCGGCTTTATCACTCCGCCGGAATCGGCTACAGTAGGCATGGAGGTACTCTATGCAACTGCTGGGCCGACGGTACGACACGGGCCAGCCCGTGCGGCTGGAGATCGCCCAGGGTAGAATCGCCCGGGCGACGCCCTGCGCATCCGAATCGCAACAGGCGGAGCATTGGCCCTGGATCGCCCCGGGTCTGATCGATGTCCAGGTCAACGGGTACGGCGGGCCGGAGTTCAGCTCACCGGACTTGACGCCGGAGAAGGTACTCCAGGTTGCTCGGGCGATGGATCGGTTTGGGGTTACGCGCTTCTGTCCCACCCTGACCTCTGAACGCTTCGAGGTGCTCAGGCACGCCCTGCGGACGATCGGCTCGGCGTGCGAGTCCTTGCCGCAGGTGGCCCGCCGGATTGCCGCGGTCCATCTCGAAGGGCCGTACATCTCAGCCGAGGACGGTGCCCGCGGTGCCCACCCGTCGGAGCATTGCCGGCAGCCCGATTGGGACGAATTCCAGCGATTGCAGGAGGCTGCCGAGGGACGGATCGGGATTCTCACCATGGCGGTGGAGTTCGAGGGGTCGCCGGCGTTCATCGAGCGGCTGGCCAACAGCGGCGTGGTAGTGGCGATTCGGCCCAGATCCGCGCGGCAGTCGACGCTGGGGCACGGATGAGCACCCACCTGGGCAACGGTTCGCACCCGATGCTCTGCCGACACTCCAACTACATCTGGGACCAACTGGCCGAGGATCGGCTGCTGGCCAGCCTGATCTGCGACGGCCACCACCTACCGCCGGAGATGATCAAGACGTTTGTCCGTGCGAAGACGCCCGGGCGGTGCATCCTGGTGAGCGACCTGGTGGGCATGGCCGGCTCGCCTCCCGGCCGATACCGCAGCAACCTGTGCGAGTTGGAGGTCTTACCCAGCGGCCGGCTCGTCTTGGCCGGACAGAGGGAGTTGATGGCCGGGGCCTCGATGCCGATTGGCACCGGGGTGGCGAACGTGATTCGCTTCGCCGGCCTCAGTCTGGCCCAGGCCGTCAGCATGGCGGTCGAGCACCCGGCCCGGCTGTTGGGAATCGAGCCGGGCGGACTCGAGCCGGGCGACCCGGCCGACCTGGTCCTGTTCGAGCTGAGCGAGCGGTTTGAAGTTCGCGCAACGTTGCTGGCCGGGGAAGCCGTGTTCGGCTCGGTTTGACGGCGCTGGTGGTGGTGCGGCGGTAGGGGGCTGTACGAAGAGTAACGCCGGACCTCAAGGTTTATCCCGGGGCGCGGCCCGTAGCGGGGATAGCCCCAATACGGTTCGACTACGTGTAACATCAAGGGGGATCAAGTGGCACCGGCGTCTCGCCAGTGAGACGTAGGTAAGAGCGTTGCCATGAGGTCCGTCACACCGGCGAGACGCCGGTGCCATTGTGTTGACGCCAGAGTCGCCCCCACGGTGGTGCCGCCAGGCGCCGGTGTTGACGTCTCTGGCTGTGACTGACGGATGCGACCCATTGCCGACCCTTGCGGGGGGCTTGCAAGTTTCGGCGGCTCCAGCTATTGTGCCGGCTGGAGAGGGTCCAGTTCGAGGCTGGACGGAGACCCCTGCAAAACACCCTGGCAAACCTGAGGAGCACGTCATGTACAAGAAACTGCTTGCGCTGGCCTTGGTAGTTGTCTGGTCGTCGGTCGAGGTTCTCCCCACGCTGGCCGCCGAAGCCGGCAAGGCCGGAACCGTCCTCAGCAGGATTGGCGTCACTCGCGGCATTTGTGTACTGCTGGGCGATAAGGAGTGTCGGCTCGCGCTCGCGCTGGCCCGAGACAGTAAACTGACCGTGTGCGTCCAACTGACCGGCAGCGAAGAGGTCGAAGCGGCTGCCCGGGCGGCTGATGCGGCCGGGCTCTACGGAACGCGGATCTACGTGCAAAAGGGAACCTCGGCGCGAATTGGACTTGCAGACAACATTGCCGATGCGCTGGTGTCGCTGGATGATTCGACAAGCCCGGGCAAGGGCGAAGTGCTTCGCGTACTCCGGCCCGGGGGAAAGGCCATCCTGGGGCAAGCGGAAGTGGTCAAACCCTTTCCCGAGGGCACGGACAACTGGAGCCATCACTATCACGGGCCGGACAACAATCCTCAGTCGCTGGACCGTCTCGCCCGGGCACCGTATCTGACTCAATTTATTGCCGAGCCCCGCTATGGGCCGGCTCCGCAGGCGGTGGTCTCCTCGGCCGGGCGGATCTTCATGGCCTTCGGCCACGTGGCCTGGCACCGCCGCGAAGAAGCCTGGCTGAATACTCTTATCGCCACGAACGGCTTCAACGGGACCATTCTCTGGAAGCGGCCGCTGCCCCCGGGAATCATGGTCGATCGCAGCACGCTGATTGCCACGCCCACGATCCTGTACCTCGCCGATGAGAAGTCCTGCAAGCTGATCGACACGGCCACCGGCGAGCTGAAGGACGAGATCGTTCCGCCGGTGGAGCTCAGCGGCGGCACCTTCTGGAAGTGGATGGCCCTGGAAGACGGGGTTCTCTACGCTCTGGTGGGTGAAGCAGAGTCCCGGGATCCGGTGGCCCGCTGGCGCCGCCGCCAACACGGTTGGCCGTGGGGCGGAATATCCAAAGGGTACAATACTGCTGAGTATCAATGGGGGTTCGGCAGAACTCTGTTGGCGATCGATCCCAAAACCAAGAAGGTCTTGTGGCATCACCAGGAGGACCCGCCCATCGACAGCCGGTCGCTGTGCATGAAAAACGGTCGGATTTACTTCTGTTGCTTCGGCCGGTACCTGGCCTGCCTGGACGCAAACGCCGGCAGGGTAATCTGGAAGAGGACGGCCGAGAAGGACCCCCAGGTCTTCAGGGCGATTGGGCCGTACCGTCCGGGCCACGGCTATATCGGGGGCTGGAAGAGCACCGTCTACCTGAAATGCACCGACAAGGTCCTCTCCCTCGTCGGCCCGCAGGTCGAGTGGCTGACTGCTCTCTCGGCAGAGGACGGCAGGGTCCTCTGGAAGCATCCCGCAAAAGACCTCCACATCGTGATTCGCGACGACGGCCTTTATACCATCGGCGCCGAGAATACCCAAAACGACACCAAGAGACTCGACCCACTTAGCGGAGAAATCCTGGCCAGCTATCAGACCCACCGGCGGGCGTGCACGCGTTCGACGGGCAGCGTCGACAGCATACTGTTCCGGGCCCACGGGGGTTCTGCTCGGTTCGATCCGGCCCGCGGCAAGGTGCAGTGGATTTCAGCAATGCGCCCCCCGTGCCACATTGGGGTGATCATCGCCAACGGCCATCTTTATTGGATTCCCTGGGTGTGCGATTGCAACCTCCAGATGTTCGGGGTGATCTGCTGCGGGCCGGCGGGCCAGTTTGCGTTTGACCTTGAGGCCACCGAAGGGCAGCGGCTGGACAGACCCGCCGGGGCACCCACCAGCGTCGCCAAATTCGACCAGTCACCCGACGACTGGCCCACCTATCGGGCCAACAATACCCGCACCGCCCGCACGCAGGCGGCCATCCCCGATAAGGTTCAACTGCTGTGGAAATCTGCACCCAAAGCGGAGGCCGAACCCACGGCCCCCGTGGCCGCCGGCGGCGTGGCCTTCGTCGGCGGCGCCGACGGCGTGGTTCGCGCCCTGGACGCGGCCACCGGCAAGCTCCGATGGACGGCCTACGCGGGCGGGTCCGTGCGGTTTCCCCCCACGATCGTTGATGGGCGGGCACTGGTCGGGTCCGACGACGGATGGGTCTACGCCTTGGAGGCGGCCACCGGCCGTCTGCTCTGGCGCTTCCGCGCCGCACCCGTCGAGCGAAAGATCCCCGTCTACGGCTCGCTGATTAGCACCTGGCCGGTGGCCGGCGGCGTGCTGGTCGAGAAGGGTACGGCCTACTTTGCCGCCGGCATCAACGACTACGACGGCACCCACCTGTACGCGGTCGACGTGGCCACCGGCAAGATCCGGTGGCAGAACAACACCGCAGGGCACCTCGACGCCTGGTCCCGAAGGGGCGTCGCCTGCCAGGGGGAGATGCTGCTCCACGAGGGGCGACTGTACCTGGCGGGCGGCAACGCCGTCTCGCCGGGCGTCTTCGACCTGGCCAGCGGCCGGTGCCTGAACGACCCGCCGCAAGGGATGGGCACCTCGGCACCGCGAGGCCGAGAACTGCGGCTTAGCGGCGGGCGAGTCGTCGTCTCTGGTCAACCGCTTCATTCGCGCCCCGATTATCCCGTGTTCGACCAATCGACCCAGTGGGCCAATCCGGTCGTGGCCGCCAAAAACGCCGAGTTGGCGTGCCTGTTGCACAAGACCGACAAGGGTCCGACGTGGATACTCGCCGCACGGAGTCCCAACGACGGCAGAGCCCTCTGGACACGTCCGCTGCCGGCAGCACCCGTGCGCTGGGCAATCGCGGTGGACGCCCACGGCCGGGTCATCGTGACCCTTCGCAACGGACAAGTGCTCTGTTTCGGCCGGAGGTCGAGCGCCGCGGGATAGCCGTCGAAGGTTTTTCACATCGGAGGGCGTCCGAGAACGAGAGTGGGAACGATGCACAACAGGCTACAGGTTCTCCGAGGGAACGCCGCCGGGCGAGAATACGATCTGGTGGAAGATGAGATCCTCCTGGGCCGAGACTCCCTGTGCCAGAT
Source organism: uncultured Planctomycetaceae bacterium (assembly GCA_964618095.1). Taxonomy (GTDB): domain Bacteria; phylum Planctomycetota; class Planctomycetia; order Pirellulales; family Thermoguttaceae; genus CAZUAM01. Next base: position 4,894 of record CAZUAM010000059.1, read on the forward strand.
CGTGATTGATGACCGTGCGGCCAGCCGCAAACATGCCCGGTTGGTCTTCGAAGACAATGCCTACCTGATCGAAGACCTGGAAAGTACGAACCACACCTACGTCAATGGCGAGCAGATCAGCAGCAGAGTGCGGCTGAAGGACAACGACCAGGTCAGGATCGGCCAGACCGTGTTCGTGTTTCGGGCGCGCCCGCCCGCCGCAGTTGAGCAGCAGGAGGGCCACGCCGTCACCGTCTTGGACAGCACCGACGCCCGAAGCAGCGCCTATACGGCGATCAAGGTGAACGCCGAGCGCAGGCTCCAGGCGATCCTTCAGATCACCCGCGCGCTCGGCCGGACCCTGGATCTGGAAGACGTGCTGGCGAAGATGCTCGACGGCCTGTTCGAAATCTTTCCCAACGCCGACCGGGGACTGGTATTGCTGCTCGATGGCGATCGCCTGGTCCCCAAGGCCGCCAAACATCGGCGGAACCGGCAGGACAGCATCCAGTACAGCAAGACCATCGTCCGCAAGGCGATGGTCGGCCGGCAGGCGATTCTCAGCCAAGACGCCGCCGGCGACGAGCGGTTTCCGCAGGCTCAGAGCATCGTCGATTTCCGCATCCGCTCGGTCATCTGCGTGCCGCTGCTCTCGCAAGAGATGGACCCGCTGGGGGTCATTCAACTCGACACCCAGGAGGAAGGGGCGGCATTCAACTCCGACGATCTGCACATCCTCACCAGCGTGGCCAGTCAGGCCTCGATTTCGATCGACTACGCCCAATTGCACGCCGAGATGCTCAGGCAGGCCAGGCTCCGGGAGGAAATGGACATCGCCCAGGGCGTGCAGCAGAGCTTCCTCCCCAAAACCATGCCGGAGTTGGGAGGGTACGGCTTCTGGGCGTACTACCTGGCGGCGGGCAAGGTGGGCGGCGATTTCTACGACTTTCTCCGGCTACCGGGCGGAAACCAGGCGGCGCTGCTCGGGGACGTCGCGGGCAAGGGAGTCCCGGCCGCCCTGATGATGGTCAAGGCGTCCACCGTCTGCAAGGTCGCCCTGCTGAGCCATCCGGACAGCCTCGCCCACGCGGTCGGCGCAATCAACAACGAGATCTGCGCCGTCGGCGCCGACGCCTCCTTCGTTACGTTGGTGCCCTGCGTGATTGACCCCCGAACGCACGAAGTTACGTTGGCCAACGCGGGCCACTTCTCACCGATGCTCCGCCGAGCCGACGGAACCATCGACCAGCCGGCCGAGGACAACGTAAGGGGCTACCCGCTGGGCATCGCCGCGGACGTCCGCTACAGAACGACCAGCGTCAGCCTGGCTGCCGGTGAGTCGGTCCTCTTGTTCAGCGACGGCGTCAGCGACGCGCTGAGCCCCCAAGGAGAGTTCTACAAGGTCGAGCGGATCTACGAGCAACTCCGCGGCATGAAAGGCAAAGGACCGGCCGAGATCGGCCAAGCACTGCTGGCAGACCTCCGCCGCCACGTGGCCGGCTGCGAGCAATACGACGACATCTCGCTGGTCGTGTTCGGGCGTGTTGCGGAATAGTCACTATTGCGAAAAGTCTGAATTTGAGGGTGGCTGACGGGCACCGAAGCGAAGCTTTGGTCGGTGAAGCCCCAGATTCTCGCGGCCTGGGGCGTCGCTTCGCGGCTGGCCCGGCTTGGCACAAGCCGGGTGCCGAAGGCACAAGAAAGATTTGGAGTCGGGGCGGAATGCCGAAAGGTGGGCGGTTTCTGGTCGCCGGCCTCTTCCTGGGGTTTCTTGTCGCTTCGCGACCCAGCTAAGAAGCTGGGCCACCCCGCGTAGCCGCAGCGGCTAAATCACGCCCCGAATCGTGCCACTGAATTCAGGTTGCGCTATTCGCCTTGCAGCATCGCCGCCAGCCGGCGCCGGAGCCGGCGAAGCTCCTCCTCCTGCTCCCGGCTAAAGTGGCCCAGACGCTGGGCGTAGGTGTCCATCCAGGTGACCAGGCGACGGTAACTGTCGGCGTCCAAGCGGACGCCCTCGTGGCCTTTGCCCTCGGTCAACAGGGCCAACAGCTTGCTCTTCCGCGCTGGGCAATCGCCCACCAGGGATCGGTCTTTCTCAAAGGCCAGGGAGTGCAGGTCCTTGTCGCCGTAGGAGATCAAGCTTTGATAGGAGTTGGCCGCGGTCAGATCGAAGCGGGCGGCCTGAGGGTCGTCGCCGTCGGGCCGGTGGCAGCGGACACAGAGCCTCTCCAGCACCGGCTGCACCAGGCGGTCGTAGCGCAGCGGCCAGGAGCCCTCCGGCCCGGGGCGGAGCTTCGACGGCTCGCGCACGGCCGCCAGCGGCGGACGGCCGCCCTTGGGTGCCAGGTCGCGGTGCTCGTGGCAGCCGATACACGAGAGCGTCTGATCCGGCTGCACATAGGTCAGGGTCCGCATGGTCTGCACGGCCAGCCCGTCGTCATCCAGCGCTTGGAAGAAAAGGGACACCCCGCTGGGCACGCGAAAATAGGCCGAGCCGTCCGCCTCGACCTCCGCGGTGCCCAGCACAAACTTGCCGGGATCCTCGGCCGAGACGCCCAAGACGGGATTGTTCATGTGCGGCTGGACCTTCGGCGGCACGCCCACGATCCGCAGACGCTTGATCGTGCCCCGCTCGACGCCCTTCAGTCCCCGATAGACGTCCTGGACCAGGAAGCGGCCTTCCTGCGGGCCGTCCCAATCGTTGTTCTCCGGCAACACCGGCGGCCTCTTCCGCGGGCGAATCGGGATCGGGTACATGCTCGAGATCTGCGGGTCGCGGTGCAGAAGCTCCAGGTTGCCGAAGGCGTCGTACAGATAGACGCCCGAGGCGTTGACCGGATTCCGCTCGGAGTTGTCGACGAAGCTGTGCGGCGGAAGTCGCCGGTCACTCCAGGCCACCAGGAAGTATTCCTCGCTCAAGGGATAGGGATTGTGGTAGTAGTGATCCGGCCAGCCTTCCGTTTCGGGGAAACAGACCTCGGGCGTAAGCCGCGTAAGCGGACGCTCATACTCGGTCCCTCGCGTGCGGTCCAACAGCGCCAGCGATCCGCCCATGTTCGAGTGATGGGCGGCGGCCGTGAAAACCAACTTCTGCGAACCGGGGATCGAGCGGGCCTCGAACACGCACTGCGGACGCGTGGTGAAGTTGCCGAAGACCAACTGCGGATTGGTCCCCTCCGGGTTGGTCGACCAGAGGCTCATAAACGGGCCGTTGAACCGGTCGATGTAGTCCCAACGGGCGTAGAGAATCCGCCCGTCGGAGGCCACCGAGGGCGTCCATTCAAAATTCTCAAACGCCGAGATCGGCCGGATGTTTTGCCCGGCGCCGTCGATCCGGTGCAGCGTAAAGACGGGCACCGGACGGCTGTTGCCGCCTCCGCAGCGGACATAGCTGTCCGGCAGGTCGGCCCCGCGGGTGGCCGCGGCGCTGGCCCGGTTGCATTGAATCGACTGGCCCTTCCGAGTGGAGAGAAATACGATCTCGCCGCCGGGCAGATAGCGGGCGCTAAAGTCGTCGTATTTGCCCCGGGTCAGCCGGCGGACCCCACCGCCATTGAGGTCCATCTCGTAGATCTGATAAAAGGCGTCCTCCGGCAGGTTTCGCTTGTCCACCTTGTCTTGGATGCCGTGGACGTGCGGATAGAATTTGCAGTAGGCGAACAGGACCTTCCGGCCGTCGTGGGAGAGGTCGGGCTGCATGAAGCTGCCCTCAGTCTGCCGTGGGCACACTGGCCACTCGCCCGTAAGGCAGCGCAGCCGCGGCGAGTCGCCCTTGAATCCCTCCAAGATGTAAATGCCGCCGCCCGGGCGCGACCACCAGCCGTAGTACTGGTCGGACATGTGGGGGAAGGCGGGCGGGACCCGCTTGGCAAACAGGATGCGGTCAAAATCCAAGAGCGGATTCTTCATGGCCATCTTGCGGACGGCCCAGCGGGCCTGGAAGTAAACGTCCCGCGAACCCCCACCCGCCGCTGGCGGCTTAGCCGCCCGGAGTTCCACCAAAACCTCCACCACCGCGTCCACGTCGGCCCCCAGCCGCCGCAAACTTTCGGCCAGCTTCAGCCCCCGCCCGATGACCTGCTCGGTGGGATAGACCTTCGGCCGGGCTGTGACCGGCGCGTGCCGGGCCGACCACTGGCTGGTGCTGCTCTGTGTGGCCGGCTTGCCCCGGGCGACGTTTTCCTTGACGCCCCGCGCATAGATCTCCACCTCATCCAGATGGAAATAGCTCCTGCCCGGCAGGGTCAGCCGCACGTATCGGGCCTTTGCCCCGTCGAGTTTTGCCGAGAGCGGCTTCTTGTCCGAATGGCCGTAGAACACGGAGCCGTCGTGCTGGTACGCCTGCCGGAATCTCTTGGCGTCGTCGGAGAGCAGTACGATGATCTTCGCGTTGCGCTCGGCCAGGTCGCAGCGGTTGTACAGCACGATCCGGTCCAGCGCGACCGATCTGCCCAGATCGACCTGCCACCAGGGCCGGTCTTCGTTTTGCGTGTGGAATCCCCATTTGCCGTTGATCACGCCGTCGACCGCCCCAGCCGCGTCCTCTTGGGGCGTGACCCCGCCGCCTTGCGCGGCAGCAGCGCGGTTGCGAAGTTGGTCCTGCCGGAGCCAATCGGCCTCGATCTGCTCCGGCGTGACGGCCGGGACCGCGCTATCCGACTTTGTCCTTTCAAGTTCGCCGGCCCACGTCACCTGTGCCGATATCACGATCAGCCCCAGCCGCATCATATGACGGACAGTTCTCATTGACTTCTCCTTCGCGATCATCCACGCAGATGCAACCGTTGGTGCAACAGGCCCCCTAACCTACAAGATCGACAATGCTTGGTCGATGCACCAAATCTTCAACGTCGCCGACGGTTGCTCTGAGTACTGAGTACTCAGCACTGAGCCCCGGCCTGGCTACCATTGCCCGTATTTGGGCTGCTCCGAGAGCGGCCGCGCTGACCAAGATTTTCGTCAAGTTTCACCTGCAACCGACGGTCCTCCAACTTCGACAAAGCGCTCCCGCGACATCTCCGCGCCATAGGCGATGCAGGCGTAAACGTCAGCTTCCTCTAGGCCCGGGTAATTCTCCAGGATTTGGGCGATCGACCAGCCGCTGGCGAGGAAATCGAGAATCAGCGACACCCAAATGCGGTGTCCCTTGATACAAGGCTTGCCGAAACAGACCTTCGGGTCAATCGAAATCCGCTGGAGAATCTGTTCGCGTTTCATGTCCAGCCTCACTTTCGTGCTACCGTGCCCGCGGTGCCGCATCTCGCGCCCGAAAATAACCGGCACTCGTCTCGGAACCGAGGCGGCAGCTCGCCCGGCGTCATCCGCCGCTGGCGGAGGGATCCATCGGGGCAGCCCACGGGTCGGCTCCTTGGGGCAAGTTCTGCGAAGCGGCAAGCGGTCTCCCAACGGCCACGGACCGCAGTCCGTCCACCAATAGTCTACCCGAGATCGCCACCGCAGTAAAAGACGGGCTGGCATCGACGGACGAAAGACGCGAAAATCGCCCCAAAAAGCCCCTTTCGAGCGAAATCGGCACGCGGCCCTTTGCCGCCGCGGGGCGATGCCGGTATCATGGGAGCGGCCGGCAGGCGCTGCCGGCATGGCCAGACCCATTGTTAAGGAGCACGCCATGCGCACACACAACCGGATCGGACCGATCGGCGCAATCACCCTGCTGGGCGTTGCGCTGCTGACGACTTCAGCCGCCTGGGCCGGGGGCGCTCCCGCCGCCCGCCCACCCAACTTCGTGATCGTCTTTACCGACGACCAGGGCTACCAGGACGTCGGCTGTTTCGGCTCGCCCGACATCAAGACCCCCAACCTCGACCGGATGGCCCAGGAGGGAATGAGGTTTACGAACTTCTACGTTTCCCAGGCGGTCTGCTCGGCCTCGCGGGCGTCGATCGTGACCGGCTGCTACAACGTTCGCGTGGGCATCACCGGGGCTTTGGGGCCGCGGGCGAGGCACGGAATCAACGCCGACGAGATGACCATTGCCGAAGTGGTCAAACAGCGCGGCTACGCCACGGCCATCTACGGCAAGTGGCACCTGGGCCACCATCCCAAGTTCCTGCCCACCCGGCACGGTTTCGACGACTACTTCGGGCTGCCCTACTCGAACGATATGTGGCCGTTTCATCCTACGAACAAGAGTTTTCCACCGCTGCCGCTGATCGAAGGCGAGAAGGTCGTCAACGCCAACGTCACCGCCGAAGACCAGACGCACCTGACCACCTGGTACACCGAGCGGGCGGTCAACTTCATCCGGAAAAGCAAGGACCGCCCGTTCCTGGTTTACGTGCCCCACTCCATGCCGCACGTGCCGCTGTTCGTCTCCGAGAAGTACAAGGGCAAGTCGAAGCGGGGGATCTACGGCGACGTGATCATGGAGATCGACTGGTCGGTGGGCCAGATCCTGGAGACGCTGAAAGAACTGGGCCTGGACGACGACACGCTGGTGATCTTCACTTGCGACAACGGCCCCTGGCTCTCCTACGGCGACCATGCCGGCTGTGCGCTGCCGTTGCGCGAAGGAAAGGGCACGATGTTCGACGGCGGCTGCCGCGAGGCCTGCATCATGCGTTGGCCGGGCAAGATCCCCGCGGGGGGCGTCTGCCACGAGCTGGCCGCCACGATCGATGTGCTGCCCACGATTGCCGCCCTGGCCGGCGTCGATCTGCCCAAGGACCGCATCATCGACGGCAAGGACATCTGGCCGCTGATCTCCGGCCAGCCCGGCGCCAAGAGCCCCCACGAGGCGTATTATTTCTACTGGGGCGGGCACTTGCAGGCGGTCCGCAGCGGCAAGTGGAAGCTGCACTTCCCGCACGGCTACCGCAGCCTGAAGGGCGAACCCGGCTCGGGCGGCAGGCCCGGCCCCTACGTGCAAAAAAAGATCGGCCTGGCCCTGTTCGATCTGGTCGCCGACATCGGCGAGACCACCAACCTCGCCGACCAGCATCCCCAAGTCGTCAAACGACTGAAGGCCCTGGCCGAAAAGGCCCGCGACGACCTGGGCGATTCGGCCACCAAACGCAAAGGCAAGAACCGCCGCCAGCCCGGCCGGCTCGAGAAGGGCGAGCCGATGCTGGGCGAATAGAGGAGAAGGCGTCGCACTGCCCGGCACCGCGCGTCCGTGTAATGAGGGAAAATGGGAAAGGGGAAAAACGGCAAATACAAGCACTCTGTCCCGCTTCCCCTTTTCCCCCTTTTTCTCTTATTACACGTCGCTCGTAGCCCCCTGAACATTTGCGAACGATCCAAATGAATTCCCTCGAACGGGTCACCGCCGTATTGGAACGCCGGCAGCCGGATCGGGTGCCGTTTTTTGAGTGCGTGATTGACCAGCGGGTGATGGACGCCCTGTTGCCCGGCTGCGACTATTACCAGTTCAACGACTTCATCGGGCTGGACAACGCCAGCCAGAACCGCAGCTCCTGGAGCCGGGAGAACGTCGAGCTCATCGACGAAGAGAAAGGCACGTTCCGGGACAAGTGGGGCGTGATTCGGGCGTTCGGGCCCGAGAGCACACCCGCGCCCATCGAGGGCCCGATTAAATCACCCGCGGATCTGAAGACCTATCGGCCACCCGACCCGGAGGCCGACGACGTGTTGGGCCACCTGCCCGAGGTGACCGCGCGATACCGGGGCAAGAAGGCCGTAAGTGCCATTTGCCGCGACGCCTTCTTCAACCCGGCCTTTCTCCGCGGCACCACCCGCTTCCTGATGGACATGGTCGACAACCCCCGCCTGGTCCACGAGCTGATCGAGGTGGCGCTGAGCTACGACGTTCGGGCGATGCAGCGGATGGTCGAGGCCGGCTGCGACGTGGTCGTCTTCGGCGATGACTACGCCGACAAGAACTCTACGCTAATGTCGCCGAGGCACTTCCACCAGTTCATCCTCCCGGGCCTGCGGCGGTGCGTCGACGCCGCCCACGAGGCCGGAGCCTACGTCGTAAAGCACACCGACGGCAACATCATGGGCATCATCGAGATGATCGTCGAGACCGGCATCGACGCCCTGAACCCCATCGAGCCGCAGGCCGGCATGGACATCGGCCTGGTGAAACGAGAATACGGCGCCCGGATCGCCATCATCGGCAACATCGACTGCGGCTACCTCTTGTGCCAGGCACCGGTCGAGGAGGTCCGCCGGGTGACCCGCGCGACGATCGAAACCGCCAAACCGGGCGGCGGATACATGCTCTCCAGCTCCAACAGCATCCATTCGTCGGTCAGACCGGAGAATCTGATGGCCATGGTCGAGACGCTGCGGGAGTGTGGGGAGTATTGAAAATTGCAGATTGCAAATTGAAAATTGATCGTTCTCGGTTCTCACCAATTTGCAATTTGCATTTTGCAATTCTCAATTTGCAATGGACCGAACACGGGGCACAACGCATCTAGAGGAATCCTATGGCGAAAAAGAAGAAAGTGGCGCTGATCACCGGCGCCGGACGCGGCATCGGACTGGGTACGGCCAGGTGCCTGGCCGCCAACGGCTGCGATATCGTGGTCTGTGACGTCCACGAAGAGGAGACGATCGCCGCCGCGCTCGATGAAGTCCGCGAGCTGGGTGCCGAGGTCCTCTATTGCCGCTCGGACGTCAGCGACCCGGACGCCCGCCGCACCATGATGGATCATATCCGGCAGCGCTTCGGGCGGCTCAGCGTCCTGGTCAACAACGCCGGCGTGGCCCCCAAGGTTCGGGCCGACATCCTGGAGGCCACCGAAGAGAGCTTCGAGCGGCTGATGCGGATCAACCTCCAGGGCCCCTACTTCCTCACCCAGGCGGCGGCCAACTGGATGATCCAACAGCGCGACGAGGACGACGTGTTTGAAGGTTGTATCATCAACATCAGCTCGATCTCCGCAACGGTGGCCTCGCCCAGCCGCGGCGAGTACTGCATCTCGAAGGCCGGCGTGAGCATGGCCACCCAGCTCTGGGCGGCGCGGCTCGGTGAGTTCGGCATCGGAGTCTACGAAATCCGGCCCGGCGTGATCAAGACCGACATGACCGCGCCGGTCCAGGAGAAGTACGACAAGCTGATCGCCGAAGGGCTTTGCGTCCAGCCGCGCTGGGGGTTGCCGGAGGACGTCGGCCGGGCGGTGGCGATGCTGGTCCGCGGCGATCTGTCCTATTCGACCGGCCAGGTGATCATGGTGGACGGGGGGTTAACGGTTCAACGACTCTAACACCAAGCCGCTGCCGGCAGCCGGAATTCTGCGGCTGCTCAGGGCAGCTTCATATCGGGGAAGAGACCTGTCATGCGCGAAGAAGTGTTGATTGTATCGAACCCGGCCGGCGGGGAGGTCTCGCTGCCCTTGACCTTCGTCCACACCCTGGTCATCGGCAGCGGGGCGGCGGGGCTCAATGCCGCCGTGCAATTGAAGGCCCACGGCGTGGACGACCTGTTGATCGTGACCGAAGGACTCCAAATGGGCACCTCGATCAACACCGGCAGCGACAAGCAGACCTACTACAAGCTCTCGCTCTGCGGCAACGACGCCGACGCGCCGCGGATTATGGCCGAAGATTATTTCTCCGGCGGGAGTATGCACGGCGACCTGGCCTTGGTCGAGGCCAGCCAGTCGGCCCGGGCGTTTGTCAACCTGGTCAACCTGGGCGTGCCCTTTCCCCGCGACGCCTACGGGCAATTCATCGGCTACAAGACCGACCACGATCCGCGCGGGCGGGCCACGTCGATCGGTCCGTATACCGCGCGGGAGATGTGCCGGGCCCTGATCCGTCAGGTCGAACGTGTGGGGATTCCCGTCCGCGAGAAATGCAACGCCGTACAGCTCTTGATCGCCGGGGAGGCCCAGGAGAAACGGGCCGTCGGGGCCGTGATGGTCAACGAGAAGGCCGAGCTGGAAGCCATCGGGGCCGAGAACGTGGTCTTCGCCACCGGCGGGCCGGGCGGATTGTACAAGACCAGTGTCTATCCCCAGGTCCACACCGGCGGCATCGGCCTGGCCCTGCTGGCCGGCGCGGTGGCCCAAAACCTGCCCGAGTCGCAGTACGGCATGGCCTCGATCAAGTTCCGCTGGAACGTCTCGGGGACCTACATGCAGGTGGTCCCCCGCTTCATCAGCACGGCCGCCGACGGGCAAAGCGACGAGCGGGAGTTCTTGCGCGAGTATTTTGACAGCGTCGGAGAAATGAGCTCGAACGTCTTCCTCAAGGGCTACCAATGGCCCTTCGACAGCCGAAAGGCCGTGGGCGGATCCTCCCTCGTCGATATCCTGGTCTACATCGAGACCGTGCAAAGAGGGCGCCGCGTCTTTCTCGACTTCCGCCGCAATCCCGAGGGATTCCGGTTCGAGGATCTCAGCCGGGAAGCCGCGGATTACCTGACCAAATCGAAGGCATTGCAGGATACGCCCATCGAACGACTGCGGGCAATGAATCCCGGCGCGATTCAGCTTTATGCCGAGCATGGCATCGACCTCACGGCCGAGCCGCTTCAGATCGCCGTCTGTGCCCAGCACAACAACGGCGGGCTTGCCGGCAATCATTGGTGGGAGTCGGTCAATATCAGGCACCTCTTTCCCGTGGGCGAGGTCAACGGCTCGCACGGCGTCTACCGGCCCGGCGGATCGGCCCTGAACTCCGGCCAAGTCGGTTCGTTTCGCGCCGCCGGGTACATTGCCAATCGGTACGCCGACTGGGAAGTGTCCGAGCAGGCCGTCAAGGACGCAGCCACGGCCGCGGCCGCCGATCTGTTGGCGTGGATCGACAAGTGCGCGAAGTCCAACACGCCGTGGCAGGCGGCGCGCGAAGAGTTTCAGCAGCGGATGACCCGCGCCGGGGCACACGTCCGCTCGGCCGGCGAGCTGCAACGGGCCGTCGCCGAGGCATGGGAGCAATATCGGCGGATCGAGGAGTCGGGCTGCGGCCACGAAGGCCCGGCCGACCTGCCCGAGGCACTGCGAAACCGGCAGCTCTGTTTTGCCCACGCCGTCTATCTCGAGGCCGTGCTATTCTCGGTGCAAAGCGGCGTGGGCAGCCGCGGCTCGGCCATGGTCCTCGACCCCGATGGCACCCGTGTACACGACAAGCTGGACGAGCGTTGGCGAATCGCCCCGGAGCACACCGACTTCCGCGAGAAGGTCCAGGAGACTCTTGTGCTGGCGGACGGCAGCGTCCAAAACACCTGGGTCCAGCGACGGCCGATCCCGCAGTCCGACCTCTGGTTCGAGACCGCCTGGGCCCGCTTCCGTAGCGGAGAGGTTTACGACGCCTAGTCCTTGAACAAGCGTGATCTTCACGTGGAAAATATGAAAAAACTCGAAACCTTCCGTGTTTTTCGGAGTCTAAGGGGTATTGGAAAGAACCCTGACCCACGAGACAAGGAGGATTTCGAGTGAAACGGATTGTACGAAAACGACTGGTCAAAGGCAAGCGGCGGATCGAACGTCGGTTGCGGCCGATCCGCTGGAGCGAGCAGCCGAAGCCGATGTTGTCGGCAAGGAACATCCAGTACGAAGTGGCCGATCGTGGCCGCGGTCTGGCGGCCGGAGGGATCGGGGCGATGCATCTGGTGGCGCAGCAGAGCGGGCTGGTCGCGATGATCGACAAGTACCTGCACGTGCTCAAGCGGCATCTGCCCTACCACGAGTCGGACCACGTGCTGAACGTGGCCTACAATCTGTTGTGCGGGGGCACGCGGATCGAGCACATCGAGCACCGCCGCAACGACGAGGTGTTCCTGGACGCCCTGGGCGCCCAGCGGATTCCCGACCCCACGACCGAGGGCGACTTCTGCCGACGGTTCCAGGAGCCGTGGCAGGTGGAGGTCCTCATGGAGGCGATCAACGAAGCACGGTTGAACGTCTGGCACGAGCAGCCGGAAAAGTTCTTCACCGAAGCCGTGATCGACGGCGACGGGACGATCGCCGAAACCACCGGAGAGTGTAAGGAGGGGATGGACATCGCCCACAACGGCCAGTGGGGCTACCATCCCTTGGTGATTTCCTTGGCCAACACCGCCGAGCCGTTGTACCTGGTCAACCGCAGCGGCAATCGGCCGTCGAGCGAAGGGGCCGCGGAGTATTTCGATCGGGCGATCACGCTCTGCCGGCGGGCCGGCTTCCGCAAGGTCCGCTTGCGGGGCGACACGGACTTCAGCCAGACGAAGTTCCTCGACGCCTGGGACGAGCAGAAGGTGCAGTTCGTCTTCGGCATTGCGGCGATGGCCAACCTCGTGGAACTCGGGGAAAACCTGCGGAAAAAGGCACTTTCGCGGCTTCGGCGTCTGCCGAAATACGAGGTGAAGACCGAACCTCGCCGGCGGCCGGAGAACGTCAAGGAGCGGATCGTGGTCGAGCGGGGTTTCGACAATCTTCGCCTGGAAAAGGAAGAGGTGGCCGAGTTCCCCTACCGGCCGACGAAGTGCAAGAAGACGTACCGCATGATCGCGCTGAAGAAGAGCCTTTGGATGGAGCGGGGCCAGCAGCGGCTGTTCCCCAAGGTGCGCTGGTTCTTTTATTTGACGAACGACTGGAAGAAGTCCCCGGGGGAGATCGTGCGGGAGGCCAACGGCCGGTGCAACCAGGAGAACCTGATCGCCCAACTCAAAAGCGGGGTGAAGGCCATGGCCATGCCGGTGGATAACCTGGTGAGCAACTGGGCCTACATGGTGATGGGCTCGGTGGTCTGGAACTTGAAGGCCTGGTCGGCGTTGCTTCTTCCGGAGCAGGGCCGCTGGGCGGAGAAGCACCGTGAAGAAAAGCAGACGCTTTTGAAGATGGAATTCGCCACGTTCCTCCAGGCGATGGTTCAGCTCCCCGTGCAGATCGTCCGCACGGGTCGGCGAGTCGTGTATCGGCTGTTGTCGTGGAACCCGTGGCAACACGTCTTCTTTCGCCTGCTGGATCAACTACGTCTCCCGATGCGGTGCTAATCGACGATCGCCCGAAGCCGGAGTCCGGATGCTCCGGTAAAGCCGCGGCGTCGAACCCCGAAAGGAACCCTCAACCATGAAGCGACCGACAATCCGAACCATCACCTCCCAGCCCTCATCCGCTTGGTCGGAAACACCCTCGCCTCCGTCCACTACAATCGCAAAGGGCAATCAACAAAAGACTTCACGCTTGTTTTAGGCCTAGCCCGGATTATTCAAGAATTCGGGAATTCTTGAGCCTCCAAGGGTAT
>CAZUAM010000060.1:0-17879 GCA_964618095.1 uncultured Planctomycetaceae bacterium
AAGGCCTCGTGCTTGCCACGCCGGAAGATAAGCTGGTCGAGATTTCCATCGGCAAGGACGAGGGACTCCTCAAGGGCCATAGGCTGGAAGTCTACCGCCGAACCGGTTACGTGGCACGGATCGAAGTGGTCAAGACGGACGTCGATAGGTCGGTCTGCCAAATCGTGCCCGGATACTGGGAAGGGCGCCCACAGAAGAATGATTCCGTCACCAGCAAACTCCTCCGCTAAGAAACCCGGCGGACCGTATCGGAAGCCCGGGGCGGACGTCTTCACCGTCCTGTTGGCGCTTGCGCTGATTGCGATCCTGCTGGGCATCCTCTGCCTGTACTTCGAGAATGCGATGTACGAATGGGATTACCAGGGTGGGCCGACCGTCTCGGCCCTTTGCCCTTCCCCTCTCGCCCTTCGCCCCTCACTCCTGGCCTCTGCCCCCTGGCCCCTGACCTCTGAATCGAGCACGGATGCTCCAACGACTCTTCCACTATTTCAGTTCCGACCTGGCGGTTGACCTGGGAACGGCCAACACGCTGATCAGCATCGTCGGCGAAGGGCTGGTGCTGGATGAACCTTCGGTGGTGGCCGTCCAGCAGCCCGGCGGCCGCATCCTCTCAGGCGGCTGCGCGGTCGGCCACCTGGCCAAGCAGCTCGAGGGCCGGACCCCCGAGTCGATCTCCGTCGTCCGCCCCTTGGCCGACGGCGTGATCACCGACTTCCAGCTCTGCGAGGCGATGCTCCGCTATTTCCTCCGCAAGGCCCAGCCGCCCGGGCTGCGCACCAGACCCCGGGTGCTGGTGGCCGTGCCCGGCTGTATCACCCCGGTCGAGAAGCGGGCAGTCTTCAACAGCTTCCAGCGGGCCGGCGCCCGGCAGGTCTGGCTGTTGAGCGAGGCCAAGGCGGCCGCCATCGGCGTGGGATTGCCCATCGCCGAGCCCCTGGCCAGCATGGTCTGCGACATCGGCGGCGGAACCACCGAGACCGCCGTGATCAGTCTGGCCGAGGCCGTCGCCGGCGAGTCGATTCGCACCGGCGGCGACGAGATGGACCGGGCAATCGTGGACTACCTCCGCCGCCACTACCACCTGCGGATCGGACTGCCCGCCGCCGAACGCCTCAGGATCGACGCCGGCAGTGCCTACCCCCTGGAAGAAGAGCAGGTCGAGGAGGTCAGCGGCCTGGATACCGTAAGCGGGCTGCCGCGGAAGGCCACCGTCACCAGCGAAGAGATCCGCCAGGCCCTGAGCGATCCCCTGGATGCCGTCATCGAAGCCATCAAGACCACCCTGGATCGCCTCAGCCCCGATCTGGCCGCCGACTTGGTCTCGGGCGGGCTGGTCCTCTGCGGCGGCGGTTCGCTGCTGCGCCGCATCGATCGGTTTGTCAGCGAACAAACCGGTCTGCCCGTCCGCGTAGCGCCCCAGCCCCGAAACGCCGTGGCCGACGGAATGCTCATCTGCCTGGAACACCTCGACCGGTGGCGGCCCACGCTGCAGTCGAGCGATGATGACGTCTAGTCAGATCGGCAGATTGAAAATTGGAAATTGCAGATTGAAAATTTCAAATTGAGAACGGCTTGAAACAGCAGATCTGGTTTCACCCAAAACGGCAATTTGCAATTTGCATTCTTCAATTCTCAATTTGCAGTCGTAGGACCGTGGCTTGCCAAGCATGTCTTTAGAGCGGAACAACTTGATCGCGCGGCTGACCTCCCCGGCCGGGACGCTCGGCGTCGGGGTGATGGTGGCGATCGCGCTGGCACTGCTCCCCGCACGTTGGACCGCATCGATCCGAGGGGCCGCGGCCACGCTGTTGCGACCCGGCCAAACTGCCGCCTGCGGGCTCCGCCGGCAGGGCACTCGGGCGACTACCCGGATCACAAGCCATTTCCAGGCTGCCGCCCGACTGGCCGACGCCGAGGATGAGCTACAGCGACTGGAACGGGAAAACCGCCGGCTCGCCGGCGAGCTGGCCGCCGCACAAATTCGGCCCTCGGCCCCGGCCGGCGACGCCGGCAACGACGAAGCCCGGCTGCTGAGGGCCCGATGTGTGCCGGCCCGGGTGTTGGGCCGCCAGGCCAGGGCCTTTCTCGGACGGCATCACCTCTTGGACTGCGGCTCCCGCGCCGGCATCGAGCCCGACGCCCTGGTCGTCGATTGCCCGGGGCTGATCGATCGCGGCCGCGACGCCGACCTCCAGCCCGGCCAACTGGTTCTCGAGGGGCGTCGGGTGTGGGGAAAGATCGTCGAACTCGGCTCCCATACCAGTGTGGTCCGCGGCGTCACCCAGCCGGGCTTTCGCGACCTGGTTGGGCTGGGCGACCCGCCCAGGGCCCAAGGAATCCTGGAAGGGACCGGCGAGCCGCTGGCACGGGTCCGGTTGGTCGAAGTCACCGAGCCGGTCTCGGTCGGCGACCCGATCTACACGGCCACGGGCAAGGGCGTCCTCCCGGTGCCGTTGCTCTACGGCCGGATCGTCCGGCTGGAGCGCCCCGTCGGGGCGGCCTACTGGGAAATCTGGATGCAACCGGCCGTCGCCGAGGAGCCGGAGCACGTGGCCGTATTGCGGACCGAGTTGAATCTGCTGCGGGTGGCCGAGAGAAGACCCGCGCCACCGGAGTAACGTTTAGCCGCCGCGGCCACGCGGTGACCTCTGCCGGCGTACCTGTCCGGCGCGAACCTATCATCGTTGGGACTACTATCGATGCATTTTCTCATACTAACTCTAATTGTCTACCTCGCGGCGGTGGCCGAAACGTCGCTGGTCGACGTGATGCGCGTCGGGGACGTCACGCCCGACCTACTGGCGCTGGTGGCCGTCGTTTGGCTGCTGACCGCGGCCGGGCCGAGGGCGTTTCTGGTGGCTGGGGCGGTCGTTCTGGTCGGCGATCTGATCGCGCCGGGGCGCCTCGGCGTGGGCACGGCCTGGATGCTGCTGGTCGGATATGGGGTTACGCGGCTGCGGGTGCGGTTCCAGGGCGCGACCGACGGCCGCGGCTTTATGTGGCAGCAGCTCGTCTGGCAGGTGCCTTGCGTTTGGCTGGCGGTGACCGTGTGGGCGGCGGCCGTGGGGCTGACCGGGCGGCTATTGGGTGACGTGGCGCTACCTTGGTCGACCCTCCTGACCCGTGCCGCCGGCGTGGGTGTCTACACGGCCGGCGTCGCCCTGCCGGTTCTGATGGTCATCGGCTGGATCCGCGAGCCACTTCTCGCCCGTCAAAAAAAACTCGGAGAATTCTAAAGGTCATAAGTTCATGTTTGGCCCTAGCCGGCGGCTAACCGCCGCCGGGCCTGGATCTCAGGATTGGGAGTACCGGCGGCTGTTAGCCGCCGGCTAGCGAAGCACCATAACCGCTCTCCCCATTCATCATTCATCATTCATCATTCATCATTATGTTCTTCGACTGGCACCAATTCCACCTGGACGAAGCAACCATTCCCGCCGTGGTCGATTCGCGGCGGCGGTTGCGGATCTGCCTGGGCGGATTCCTGCTCCTGCTTCTGGTGGTCTTCGGCCGGGCGGTGCAACTGGAGGTGAGCCAGGGGGCGGCCTTCCGGACCGAGGCGACCAGGCCCCTCGAGCGAGAAAGAAGCCTGCCCGGCGTGCGGGGGCGAATCCTCGCCCGCGATGGAACCGTGCTGGCCTGCGACAAAGAGATCCTCGCCCTGGCCGTCCATTACCGCTATCTCGAACGGCCGCCCAACGCCGGCTGGCTCCGCCGTGCGGCACGCTCGCGGCTGTCGCCCGTCGAGCGGAGAGACCCGCAGCGAGTCGCCGCCGAAGAGGCTCGCGTGCAGGGTGAACGCGTCGAGCTGGCCCGGCGATTGGCCAAGCTGTGCGGCCTGTCGACCGAAGAATGGGACGGCCGGGCGCGCCGGGTCCAAGCCCGGGTGGAGCGAATCGCCGAAGGCGTCAACCGCCGTCGTCTGGCCGACGGCTCTGTCGCGGACACACCGCCTCAGTCCCCGCCCGGGTCGTTCTTCGGCCGGGCCGCCCGGCTGCTGTCCGAGAGCTTGCAGGCATCGCTGGACGACCCGCCCCTGCCGCAGATCACCGTGGCCGAGGAGTTGGACTACCACGTGATGGCCGAAGGGGTGCCGCTGGCCATGGTGGCCGAGATCGAGGGCCGTCCGGAGCAATACCCGGGCGTGAAGATCGTCCAGCGCACCCGGCGTGCCTACCGCTGCGGCCATTTGGCCGCCCACGTGCTGGGACATCTCGGCCCTATTGAGAACGACCAACTCGAGCGCAGCGGCAACGGCGGCTACCAGGCGGAGGATTTCGTGGGGCGGATGGGCCTGGAGCGTCAATACGAATCGCTGCTGCGCGGACGCCGTGGTGTAGCGGTGGAGCTGACCGATCACAGCGGCCGGATCCTCTCGTCCTACCGAAAGCGCGAGCCGGGCGTGGGCCGCGATCTGGTGCTCACGCTGGACCCGCAATTGCAGCGCGCGGCCGAGTCCTTGCTGGACAGTGCGCTGGAGCGTCGCAAGATTCGCCGGCCAAAAGCGGAACCGGCAGGCGGGGCGATCGTGGTCATCGACGTCCGCAGCGGGGCCGTCCGGGCGGCCGCTTCGGCCCCGCGGTTCGATCCGAACCTCTTCGTCCATGGCGAGGCGAACCAGCTTGCCGCCCTGCTTTCACGGCCGGACCATCCGCTGTTTGACCGCACCGCCAAGATGGCGATTCCGCCCGGCTCCGTCTTCAAAACGCTTTCGGCCGTGGCGCTGCTGGAGACCTCGGCGGTCGAGCCCGACGAAGCGTTCTTCTGCCAAGGCTACCTCCATCGGCCCGATCGGCAGCGCTGCGCGATCTATCGCCGTCTGGGAATCGGCCACGGAGAGTTGACACTCTGCGGGGCGTTGGCCCAAAGCTGCAACGTCTATTTTTTCCACCACGGTGGCCGGCTGGGACCCGAGCCGCTGGTCGATTGGGCGCGGCGCTTCGGGTTCGGCCGGCCGACGGGCGTGGATCTCCCCGATGAAGCGGCCGGCACGGTGCCGACGCCGGCGGGTACCGGCGATCCGGAAGGTCACCCCGGGCGAACCGGCGACGCACAGTTGTTGGCGATCGGCCAGGGCCCGCTCACCGCGACGCCGCTACAGGTAGTCCGCATGATGGCCGCGGTGGCCAACGGCGGAAAACTGGTCACCCCGCACCTGGTCAGCCGGCTGGGCCTCTCCGCCGAAAAAAGGGGACGCAGCTCTTCTTTGTCGGATCAGAAAAAGAGCTGCGTCCCCTTTTTTCCGCCGCAACCGATTCCGGGGCTGCGACCTGAGACCTTGCAGGCCGTTCGCGAAGGTCTCCGGCGCGCCGTGTCCGATCCTCGCGGCACCGCCCACGGCACGGTCCGCCTGGACTCGATCGCCGTCGCCGGCAAGACGGGCACGGCCGAGACGGGCGGCGGCCGCGGCGATCATGCCTGGTTTGCCGGCTACGTGCCCGCCGAACAGCCCAAGCTGGCCTTCGTGGTCGTCTTGGAACACGCCGGCGACGGTGCCACCGCCGCCGGCCCGGTGGCCAAGCGGCTGGTGCTGAAGATGCAGCTGTTGGGGATGCTCTAGTCAACAAAGCCGCGACCGGCGGTCGCGCCGCCGTTTGGGCGCGACCGCCGGTCGCGGCTTTATGAGAGATCCCCGCGGATCTCGTAGTGGCTTGGTTGACGGAACGATTGGCAACTGGTCATAATTGCGGTTCGTTGCGATTTCCCGTGGCTGGAAAGTCCCTCCAAAGAGAGCCGGTTCCATGAGTCAAGCTCTGCTCTGTCTGGCCGTTATGACGATCCTGATGTGTGTGGTCTCGCCGGGATTGTCGGACGACGGCCTACCCGGCGTCTTAAAAGGTGGATTCAAATCGTTCGAGACGCCCCGGCCCGATTCGAGCCGGGAGTGGGAGAAGCGAAAAGTCGAGCTGCGCAAAGCACTCTGGCGCCTGCTGGGCGATCTGCCCCCGCTGTTTACGCCTGACGTGACCGTCAACAAGAGAGAATCGCGAGACGGCTACACGCTGGAGCAACTGACGTTCGACAACGGGGTAGGCGACACGGTCTACGGGTACCTGCTGATTCCTCAGGGCGAGCCGAAGCCCCGGCCGGCGCTCCTCTACCATCATTACCACGGCGGCAAGTACGCCCAAGGCAAGGAAGAAGTGCTGATCAAGGCATTCGCCCGCTGGCCGGGCGGCCACCAGTTGATCACCGGCGAGGAACTGGCCCGGGCCGGCTACGTCGTCTTGTGCATCGACGCCTACGCCTTCGGCCAGCGCCAGGCCCAGGGCCCGGCAGGCGAGACGGAAAAAGGGGGACAGACCGAGGCCTCGCTGTTTAAGACCTTCATCTGGGAGGGGCGCACATTGTGGGGCATGATGGTCCGCGACGATCTGCTGGCGCTGAGCTACCTGGTGACCCGGCCGGAAGTCGACCCCGAGCGCATCGCCGCCATGGGGATGAGCATGGGGTCCACCCGCACCTGGTGGGCGGCGGCCCTGGACGAGCGGATCAAGGTGGCCGTAAGCGTTGCCTGCCTGACCAGGTATCAAAACCTGATCGCCCACGGCGAAGTCCGCCGTCACGGCATCTACTACTTCGTGCCGAACATGCTCAAGGAAAAAATCGACGCCGAATCGGTGGTCGGCCTGATCGCCCCCCGCGCCCATCTGACCCTGACCGGCGACCAGGACGCCGGCTCGCCGGCCGACGGCGTGCGGACGATCAACGCCTTCCAGGGCCATCTTTACAGGCTCTACGGAAAAGAAGACCACTTCCGCGGCGTGGTCTACCCCACCGTCGGCCATCTCTATACGCCCGAGATGTGGGAAGAAACCCTGCGCTGGTTGAAGAGTCACTTGTAAGCGTGTCGCCCCCGCTCGGGACCCCCTCCCTAGAGTGATTCGTGCGCGCGATTGCGACCCGTCGCGGGAACGGTTTGAAGCCACGGAGAGCCCCCGGCCGTCACCCTGGTCGACCGGCAAAAGTCGCGGCGCAAGTCTCCTTTGAAAAACAACTTACGGAGACGGTTTTCTGGCAGCAGCCGTTGTGAGATCGCGCCCGAGTCGGTATACTACCACATACTCTCATGGACCTCGTAAAGCGCCGGCGCACCGCCCCTCAATGGAGGGGCACGGCAGGCGCTTTCCCGACTACGCCCACCGAAAGGATTCCCGTTGGCCAGCGACTCCAATCTCCCACCCGAAAAGCCCGAAACCCCCGACGAAGACCTCACCGAAGGCAACGGCGGCTCGCCGGGGAATCTGCTTAGGATGCCCATCGAAGAGGAGCTCAAGGGCAGCTACCTGACCTACGCGATGAGCGTGATCGTGAGCCGTGCGCTGCCCGACGTCCGCGACGGGCTGAAACCCTCGCAGCGGCGGATCTTGGTGGCGATGAACGACCTGAACCTCACTCCGGGCTCCAGCCGGGTCAAGTGCGCCAAGATCTCCGGCGACACCAGCGGCAACTACCACCCACACGGCGAAGGCGTGATCTATCCCACCTTGGTCCGCTTGGCCCAGGAGTGGAACATGCGGCACGTGCTGGTGGACAAGCAGGGGAACTTCGGCTCGATTGCCGGGCTTCCGCCGGCGGCCATGCGATATACGGAAGCTCGGATCTCGTCCACTGCCGCCTTGATGCTCGAGGATCTGAAGCTCGATACGGTCGACTTCGTGCCCACCTACGACGAGCGGCGGACCGAGCCGACCGTGCTGCCGTCGAAGTTCCCCAACCTGCTGGTCAACGGGGCCAGCGGGATCGCAGTGGGGATGGCCACCTCGATTCCACCCCACAACCTGGGCGAGATCTGCGACGCCCTGGTCAAGGTGATCGACGAGCCGGACGTCTCGATCGACGAGCTGTTGGAGATCGTACCCGGCCCCGACTTTCCCACCGGCGGCGTGATTTGCGGCACCAGCGGCATCCGGCAAGGCTATCATACGGGCCGCAGCACGATGGTGGTCCGCGCGAGGGCACGCGTGGAGGAGTTCGGCCAGAACCGGCACCGGATCGTGGTCACGGAGATCCCTTACCAGCAAGCCCGGGACCGCGTCGAAGAACGGATCGCCGCCCAGGTAAACGAGGGCAGGATCCCCGGCATCGCGGCCGCTCGCAACGAAAGCGACCTCAAGGAGCCGGTCCGCTTGGTGTTGGAGCTGAAGCGCGACGCCAATCCCGACGTGGTGCTCAACCAGCTCTACCAGTTCACGCCGCTCCAGGACAGTTTCTCGCTCAACTTCTTGGCACTGGTCGACGGCAAGCCCCGAGTGCTCTCGTTCAAGGAGCTTTTGGAGGAGTTCGTCCGGCACCGGCTGACGGTGATCCGCCGCCGCACCCA
The DNA here is from genome assembly GCA_964618095.1 of uncultured Planctomycetaceae bacterium. GTDB lineage: Bacteria > Planctomycetota > Planctomycetia > Pirellulales > Thermoguttaceae > CAZUAM01. The sequence goes on from CAZUAM010000060.1 coordinate 8,324, forward strand.
GTTCCTGCTGGCCAGGGCCCGGCAGCGAAAGCACACGGTCGAGGGGCTGCTGCTGGCCCATGCCAACATCGACCAGGTGATCCGCGTGATCCGCGGCTCGGAAACCCAGGCCGAGGCCAAACGGCGGCTGATGGAGATCCAGACTCCGGCCCCCATGTTGCGCCGTGCGTTGGGCGAGGAGGGTTTTGCCGTCTTCCAGGCCGAACGGGGCAAGAGCGAAACCTACACGCTCACGCCCGTCCAGGCCGACGCCATCCTGAAGATGACCCTGGGCCAGTTGGTCAACCTGGAACAGGAGAAACTCGCAGACGAACACCGGCAGTTGCTCGAGAAGATCGCCGAGTACAACCGCATCCTCTCCGACGAAAACAGTATTCTGGATATCATTCGCGACGAGCTCCGCGACCTGAAGAGAAAGCACGCCAACCCCCGCCGCACCGAAATCAGCGGGGAAGAAGTCGGCGAAATCGACCTGGACGACCTGATCACCGAAGAGACGATGGTCGTCTCGATCAGCAGCAACGGCTACATCAAGCGGACTCCGGTGAGGGCCTACCGCATGCAGCGCCGTGGCGGCAAGGGACTCCAGGGCGCCAAGACCGAAGAGGAAGACCCCATCGAGCACCTCTTCGTGGCCAGTACCCACGCCTACCTGCTGTTTTTCACCAACCAGGGCAAAGTCTATTGGCGGAAGGTCTACGGGCTGCCGCAATTGGGCCGCTACAGCCGCGGCCGGGCGGTCGTCAACCTGTTGAACCTGGACCAGGGAGAACAGATTACCGATTGCCGCGCGGTCAAGGACTTCGACCGCCCCGACCACTTCCTGGTGATGGCCACCGCCCGGGGGCTGGTAAAGAAAACGCCGCTTAAGGCCTACAGCCGCCCGCTGCGCAGCGGCCTGATCGCGATCAGGCTCCGCGAGGGAGACGAGCTGGTCGACGTGGTGGTGGCCAAGCCGGGCGACGAGCTGGTGCTCTCGACCGCCGCCGGAATGGCCATCCGCTTCAAGCAGTCCGACGCCCGCTCAATGGGCCGCTCGACAAGCGGCGTGAAGGGCATCAAGCTGATCGGCGACGACCGCGTGGTCGGTATGGTGGTGGCCGATCCCGAGGCGGCCCTGCTTACGGCCTGTGCCCACGGCTACGGCAAGCGGACCCCCTTCGGGCCCAACCTGGAAGAGGAACCGCCCGGCGACGAATCCGAGCCGGAAGCCGACGAGCCCGACAACGGCAACAGCTATTCCTCGCAGCGCTGCTATCGCACCCAGCGCCGCGGCGGCAAGGGACTCCGCGACATCCGAACCACCCCGCGCAACGGCCCGGTGATCGGCATCTGTCGGGTAACCGACCACGACGAGCTGCTGATGGTCACCGCCCGGGGCAAGATTCAACGCGTCCGCGCCGCCGACATCAGCATCGTGGGCCGCAACACCCAGGGCGTGACGATCATGAACCTCGACGAAGGCGACACGCTGGTGGCCGTCAAGCGGGTGCCGCAGGAAGGAAACGGAGGCGAGAAGGAACCGCCTCCGGCCAACTGAGGTGAGGCTGTCGGAGTTGGACCCATCGAGAGAAAGCTCGTTCAACGACAAGGCTGGCTGGCCGCGGCTCGCGGCCCTTCTCTGCCCCGACAGCCAGATGGACTTGACAACCTTACGGCGGGGACCACATACTAATGAACACCACTCATTCAGGTGCGGTAGTTGCCTCGATGCTGTTTCCTGCTGAACCCCTGACGTCAGCAACACAGCCTTAACAGTCAGCGTCCATGCCCGGCATTAGTCCCAAACTGGCGCGCCAGATGCGTCTCGGTCGTTCCAGCGGGCGCGAGATCGTTCCCTCGATCGACCAGATTCAACGCTATCCCGATGCTCACGCTCTTCGGCGTGCGTGGGAGAAGATCGGGCTGACCGGGATAGTATGTGTAGATGGGAAGCCGACGGTTTACCTCAAAGAAGTGCGGCAGATCCGCCCCAGTGACATCCGGCGATACCAACGTTTTGTCTGGAATCAGGGCATCGCCACCGTTCTTGTGGTGTGCACCGCGGACAAAATACACGTCTACTCGGCGATGGCTCCACCAGCGCGTGATGATGAAGAGCCTACGCAAGGCGATCGGCTGGTCGAGACACTCGATCGAACGGCTGACGCCCTTGAAGTCCAACTCCTGATCCGGCGGATCGAGACTGGACAGATCTACAAGGACAAGCCTGATAGCTTCGATCGGGACTGCGCTGTCGACCAGTATCTACTGCGGAACCTGTGCGCTGCTGCCGAGCGGCTTCACGAGATCGATCCGTCAGTACCCTACTCGACCATATGCGCCCTGCTTGGCCGCATCATTTTCACGTGCTACCTAACCGACCGGCAGATTATCGGCGTGCAGCAGTTCCGTGAGGCGGGAGCACCGGGCGTCGATAACTTGCGCGACTTGCTGGAAGAGTATACCCTTGAGTGGAGCAGGCAAGTCCTTTACTCCTTGTTTGAGCAACTGCAACCGCAGTTCAACGGCAGCATGTTTGATGAAGACATGAGTGCAGAGAAGCGAGCGACCACTGTCAGGCATATTGGCGTATTGCATGAGTTCTTACGCGGCGACGATCTTGCCACGCGACAACGGACGCTTGGGTTTTGGGCCTACGATTTCAATTTCATACCCATTGAAACCATCAGCGCAATCTACGAGGGTTTTCTGGGCCTCCAGGACGACAGTGCTCCAGAGTCCGCGGCTGGCACGAAACGAAAGAGGGGAGCCTACTATACACCGAAGCATCTTGCCGAGCTTGTCGTTCATATGGGGACGGAGTCATGGCAGTCGCTGTTGGACAAGCGTTTCCTCGATCCTGCTTGTGGCTCCGGCGTGTTTCTGGTCACGATCTTCAATCGCATCGCCGAAGAATGGCGGCGCGGCAATCCGGATAAGCGCAGTGCCACGCGATGGCGTGCCTTGGTGAACGTGCTCAAGCGAAATCTTTTCGGTGTTGACAAAGACGAGACGGCTTGCCGGATCACTTGCTTCAGCCTCTACCTTGCGCTCCTCGACCACTTTGAGCCACGCGATATCCAGGAATTTGCGGCCGTCGGAAGGTTGCTGCCGGACCTCCTGTTGAAGGCAGGTGAATCCGCAGTGGACGACAACGTGCGTACGATCCTGTGTCGCAACTTCTTCGATGAAGACCTTCCACTTCCCCCAGATGGTTTTCACCTCGTAACGGGTAACCCACCTTGGGTAGGACGCAATCAGCCGAGAGATGCCAAAGTGGAGAGATGGTATCGGCAACAAGTCCGACAAGACCTGCCAAGCAGGCAAGCAGCGCATGCATTCATGTGGAAAGCATCCGCACACACGAAGGACAACGGACATGTCTGTCTGTTGCTTCCCTCGAAAGTCTTCTTGAACCGGACGGATGAGTTTCAAGAGAAATGGTTTAGGCACCATGAAGTCCAGGAAGTGCTGCAACTGGCAGATTTGCGATTCCTCCTATTTGAGAACGCGGTTTGTCCTGCAATCGGCGTTCGGTACACAGAGAAGAACGAAGACACCGGCTGGACTAATCTTGACTATCTCGTTCCCCAGGCCAGTCGGAGCGACCCGCGACCCGGGATGGTGGTAATAACACCGGAAGACCGGAAGCAGGTGCCGCTGCAAGAACTCATCTACCGTGCGCGCTTAGATGAGGCGCCAATGGTTTGGAAGATGTACATGAGGGGTAGTCCACGTGACATCCGTTTGATAGATCGGTTGTCAACGTACCCCCGTCTCGAAAGCCTTGTTGGCACCGCGAGGTCGCCAAAACGTTGGATTTGCGGGCAGGGATTTCAACCGGACGAAAAAGGCAAGACATTACAACCCCGTAGCAGGTATGAGCCTCAATATCCGTGGTGGTCACCTAAGCATTTGTACGTGGACGCCAAGAGCAAAGCGATTGATCTTGTCCTGCAAGAGCAGGACTGTGGCCCAATTGGAAGACCGTTTAAGCAATACTACTTTGTGCGGGACCCAAGGGTCTACCAGGCACCTTTGGTCCTGATTACTCAGGGATATACAAGGATTGGCTTTGCAGATTTCGACGTGCTCTTTCGTGATTCACTCCAGTCGATTTCGGGGTACGCAGAGGACACCGCGTTATTGCGTCTGCTCTGCGCAGTAATGCGATCCCCATTGGCCAAATACTATCTTTTTCACACGGCAGCGAATTGGGGTATCGAGCGGGAGAAAGTGCACAAATATGAACTTCTCCGATTGCCATTTCCCTTGCCCGAGAGCACGGCAGACCAAGACAAGGCAAGGGAGGTAATCCGCGAAGTGGAGGGTATCTTCGACTCGGTAAGTACGGCGATTCGTGACAGCAAGTGCCTTCTTGACCGAGGCGGCCTAATGGACGAAGCCAGTTCGCGACTTGAACCGCTAGTCTATGAGTACTACGACCTTGACGAATGGGAGAGGCTTTTGGTGCAGGACACTTCGCAAATCGTCGAGCCAAGCGCGACACCCCATTCTCTTGCTAGGGACATTCCGACGCTACGACCCGCAGAGAAGCAGGATCGAAAACAGTACTCCGAGACGATATCCAGACTATTGAACAAATGGGCTCGCCGCAGTGGCTGCAAGGTCCGTACAAAGACCGTTGCCTCCCCGCGAACTGGACTAGGGATCGTGTCGTTGAACAGGTCATCTGTAGGTGGTCCACCTTCCGACGTTGAAGCGGATGCGGAAGTTGAGCGCGCGCTCAGTCGGATCCGTGGCCTGTTGCCCGATTCCGCCGATTGGCGTACTTACATGAGAGGACTAACCGTTTTTGACGGCGACTGGATTCATATGGTCAAGCCGTTGATCCTGCGGCATTGGACTCGGACGGCCGCTCTGAATGATGCCGACGAATTGGTGACTGCGGTCCTGACTTCACATAGGGGCGCTTAGTTGAACGTCGTTGGTGATCCCAAGTATTGGCTTCCGTCCTTTCCCAAGGGATTCATTCCGGACATACTCTCGGGCATCAAAGCATCTTGGGATCGTATGGCGAAGCCGTTACGGGCTGAAATTCAGACAAGGATCACCAGAAGGCTGAAGCATGAGCTTCGCCACGACCCCACGCTCAAGGATCTGCCACTTCGAATCGCCCGAGAGTTCACCTTGGATGCCCCCGATACAGGGGAAGAACTGGGACGAATTGACCTTTGTTGGTTCTATGGTCACCACGACGACGCCTACATCGCCTTTGAGTGCAAGCGACTGAATGTCCCTTTCCGCTCCGGAAAGAGATCCTTGGCAGCGGACTATGTTGGCAAGGAAGGCATGGAACGCTTCTTATCAGGCAAATACTCTGCAGGCCATGAGGATGGGGGCATGCTCGGCTACGTCATGGACGGGAACTTGTCTGCGGCGATGAGTGCGGTATCCAGCGCAATCATGGGCAGGAAAGACAGATTGTCGATGCCGTCGCGCGGATCTTTGGCGAAGTCTTCTGTTCATCCGAACGATTCGCAAATGCGTGAAACCGTCCACGCTGTCAGTGCGCTTTCGCTGACCCTCCATCATGTATTCTTGCCGGTCTGACCGGTCTCCAATGATCGTCCCATGCCACTCCGCGCTCTGATCACCGGCATCTCCGGCTTTGCGGGGGGCTTTCTGGCCGAACACCTTCTTGAGTGCGGTGATCAGGTGCTGGGCTGCTCGCCGGACGGGACGTGGGAGGAGAGTAGTCCAGAGGAGCTGCGGGGGCGGGTGGAGCTGTTGGCGTGGGACCTGGGAACTCCCGAGAGGACCTCCCCCGAGGCCCGGCGGCGGATCGAGGAGTTTCGGCCCGATTCTGTCTATCACCTGGCTGCCCTGAGTGTGCCGGAGGATTCCGGCGACGAGGAACCTCTGCCGGCCGCGCTGGCGATCAATGTCGGCGGGACCCGGCAGGTGATGGAGCTGGCCGCTTCGCTTTCGTCTAAGCCCAGGGTCCTATTCACCAGCAGCAGCCACGTCTATGCGCCGGTTTCGCCCCAAGATTGCAGGGTTGACGAAACCGCCCCGCTGGGCCCCCGCCGGGCCTACGGCCGTACGAAACTCCTGGCCGAGGGCGAGGTCCGCCGGGCGATCGACGAGCTGGGCTGCGACGCGGTGATCGCCCGTAGCTTCCAGCACACCGGCCCCAGGCAAAACCCGCGGATGATGCTGCCCCAGTGGGCCCGGCAATTCGCCGCCGGCGGCTCGGAGCCGGTCGAGGTCTATACTCTCGACGCGCATCTCGACCTGAGCGACGTCCGCGACGTGGTCCGGGCGTATCGGCTGCTGGTGGAGCGGGGCCGGCGGGGTGAGGTGTACAACGTCGGCTCCGGGGTGAGCCACCGCAGCGGCGAGGTGCTGGAGCTTCTGCGCAGAATGGCCGACCCGGCACGACCCCTGGTGGAACTCCAGCCCGGCTTCAAACAGGACCCCATCGCGGAGACCAGCAGAATCCTCCGCTGCGCCGGATGGCAAGCTAGACTTCCCTTGGAGACCACCGTCTCCGACACGCTGGCCTGGTGGCAGCAGCTTCATCAAGGCGGAAGGGGGAAGGCAGAAGGCGGAGAGCCGGGACCGGAGAGAGGTTGATTTCGGGGAAATCCGCACCAGGCAAGGGAAAGCTACGCCTCGCGTCCCCCCGCCTTCCCAATTCTCGAGCGGAGGGGTCATAATCGTGAAAATCGCTGTGGTTGGAACCGGCTACGTGGGGTTGGTTACGGGGACCTGCCTGGCCGAAACGGGCAACGACGTCACCTGTGTCGACTGCAACCGGGAGAAGGTCGATCTGCTCAGACAGGGCGAGATCCCGATCTACGAACCGGGTCTGACCGAGTTGGTCGGGCGGAACGCCGCGGCCGGAAGGCTGCGGTTTACCACCGATCTGGCCGCGGCCGCCGAACCGGCTAGGCTCATCTTCCTGGCCGTGGGGACCCCGTCGGCCGATGACGGATCGGTTGACTTGTCGGCCCTCTGGGCGGTGGTCGATCAGGTGGCACGGCACCTGGCCGAGGACGCGATCGTGGTCCTCAAGAGCACCGTGCCGGTGGGGACCAACGCCGCGGTCGCCCGGCGGCTGATGGAACTCACCGGCCGAGACTGCCACGTGGCCAGCAATCCGGAGTTCCTCAAGGAAGGGGCCGCCATCGACGACTTCATGAAACCCGACCGCGTGGTCATCGGCATCCGCTGCGCCGAGGTCGCCGAGGTCCTTTGCGACTTGTACCGGCCGTACCTGCGAACCGACAAGCCGCTGTTGGCCATGTCGCCCGAAAGTGCCGAAATGACCAAGTACGTGGCCAACTCGCTGTTGTCGACCAAGATCAGCTTCATCAACGAGATGGCCAATCTCTGCGAGCGGACCGGCGCCGACGTCAACCAGGTCCGCCGCGGCATCGGCCACGACAGCCGCATCGGCTTCGCCTTCCTCTTTCCCGGGGTGGGCTACGGGGGAAGCTGTTTTCCCAAGGACGTGTGCGGGCTGGCGGCGGTGGCCCGAGCATACGGGCTTGAGCCGCGGATCCTGGACGCGGTCCACGAGGTGAACCAGCGGCAAAAGACCGTGTTGGCCGAAAAGATCGAGCACCATTTCGACGGCCGGCTCTCAAAGCTGACGATCGCCGTCTGGGGCCTGGCCTTCAAGCCCGCCACCGACGACGTCCGCGAGGCCCCGGCGCTGGTCCTGATCGATCGGCTGCTGGGGCAGGGCACGACGCTTCGGGTCCACGATCCGGAGGCGATGGAAAACGTCCGCCGGCAATACGGCGAGAGGCTGATTTACTGCCGGCAGTCCGACGACGCGATTCGGGACGCTGACGCGCTGGCCATCATGACCGAGTGGAAGCAGTTCGTACATCCCGATTTCGAGCAGATGCGCCGGCTGATGCGCCAGCCGGTGATCTTCGACGGCCGCAACCTCTACGACCCCCAGCGCGTGAAGGACGCCGGCTTCACCTACTACAGCATCGGCCGCCCGACGGTACACGCGGAGTTGCCCGAGGTCGATCTGCCGGCGATGGAAGTGGTCGGCGGTTAGCTTCCGGCCGGGGTGCAGAAAACCGCGACCGCTGGCCGCGCCCGGAGAGAGTCAGGCGGTTCTCACCGTCCGTCGGGCGCAACCAACGGCCGCGGCTTCGTGAATCCGAGATCACCACTGCACGTCACCGCAGGGGGTTGATCGATTCGCCTGCCTGCGAGATGTCTTGCGTCGCTTGCCGACGCACGCGAGGCGATCAAGTCAACCAATTCCTGCCGCAGATCTGCTTCGCCGCCAATCCTCATGCTCGGCGGAAGTGTTTCGCCTAGCCCATGTTCAGTCTGAATCGCGTGGTTTCGGTTGATCGCGGGGCGGGATTCCCTGGTTTTTCCGGGGTTTTGTGCCCTCCCACCGCCGCCGGGCCAAAAAAGTGTAGTGACACGATCATGCGAGGTGCTGCGATCTTCTTCTTGGATTTTGCGATTGGCAGCCGCTTGTTGTGTCGTGATACTTATTGGCATGCACATCCGCACCGTCAAAGTGCCGTCTTCCAGCGGGAAGGTCAACCAGTACGTCCGCCTCGTCGAGTCCTACCGCGAACGGGGCAAAGTCAAACAGCGGGTGATCGCGCACCTGGGGCGCAAAGACGTGCTGAGGGCCCTGTTGCCCAAGTTGCAACGGGTGCTGCGGGCAGAGCCCACCCTGGAGGGCCACCAGGAAGACCAGATCCAGATCGTGGACGCTTCCACCTGGGGCCCGGTGCTTCTGGTGCGGCGTTTGTTTGATCAGTTGGGGCTTTGGAAGATCCTCAAGGAGCATCTGGGCCCTTCCCGACGCCTGCCGTACGCGGACCGGGCCTTTGTGCTGTTGGCCAATCGGTTGATTGCTCCCGCCAGTGAGCATGGGTTGGCGGGGTGGTTGGAGACGGATTTTGTTTGTGATCGTCGGGGCCGACGTTTCTTGCCCCGTTGGCATCGTCGGGGCCGGGTGCAGGTCCATCACCGTCAACTCGACGCGTGGTATCGCACCTTGGACCGGCTGTTGGCGGCCAAAGGTGCGATCGAGGTGGCGTTGTATGAGCAGTTACGGGATCTATTCAGTTTCCAGCCGGACCTGGTGCTTTACGACATCAGCAGCACGTATTTCGAGGGCGCCGGCCCGAAAGATTTCGCCAAGTACGGATACAGTCGGGACGGCAAGCCGCAGAACGTGCAGGTCATCGTGGGGGTGGTGATGGTGGCGGGTTGGCCGATTGCCCATCACGTTTGGGCAGGCAACCGGCTGAATCATAGCACCGTCGAGGAGCTGATCCAGGATCTCCGCGAGCGGTTTGAGTTTGCCCGAGTGGTATTCGTGGGCGATCGTGGAATGGTCACGCAGGGCAGTTTAGATCGTGGGAGCTGATCACGGCTACCGGTATTACACCTGGCAGTTGCGTGGAGGAAGGTTCGAATTCGAGGAACACGCGGTCCACCTGAAACGGGAAGGGCGTTTGGAGGGCAAGTACGTGATCGCCACGACCGAAAAGGACCTCCGCGCGACCGAGGCGGTGGGGATGTACAAGGAGCTGACGGATCTGGAGCGTGGCTT
>CAZUAM010000061.1:0-17846 GCA_964618095.1 uncultured Planctomycetaceae bacterium
CAATACAACCTGCACCGACTTAGAGTTTTTCCTCAGCCCAGGCCGGGGGTGAGGGCAGGGCCGCGCAGGCAAGTCGCGTGGGTTGTGGCGATCTTCGTCGCCGCGGGAATCCCGGCAGCCTTGGCGATGGGAAGCTACCAGGCGGCGGGCCTCGCCGACTCCGGCAACATCTTGGGCGACAGTGAGTTCGTGGTCCTCGAGCCGGAGAACTGGATCGGCAAGCGATTCCCGCTGTTGAAGTACATCGACCTCGGTGAGCAACTTGCGTCGGGTGAATGGAGTGTCGTCCTCTACCATTGCGAATGCCCGGACTGCAAGCGCCTTCTGACAATCTTGGAGCGAATGGCGCGACATAATATGTCACCATTCCCGGGAAAGGTCGCTTTGGTCGAGGTCCCCCCCCTATACGCTTCCAATGGGTAGTGAAGCGTCCGATCGGTGGTGGGGCCGCGGACGGCTTGACGATTTGCGCGAGTGGCTTGTGGAAGCCCCTGTGGTGATCGAGATGCGCAACGGCGAGGTCCTCCGCGTGTGGGATCGAAAGGGGCTCGCCGTCATGGAAACGAAGGGCGTGCGGGACGGGAAACCTGGACTGGTCCTCGCCATGGGCCGCTCGCCGTAAGCGAGGCACTCATGCCCAGAGGGTGGATTGCCATGCCGAGAAAAAGCGTGTTGTCGAGATTGTCGCTGGTGGCGCTTACGGCCGCGTTGGTTGCGGGCTCGTGGGTGGCGGCGTTCCTATCGGTCCGGGAACTTCCACCCGCGTTGGAGGCGGTCCCAGGAACTTCGATTGACTTGGGGACGGTATTGCAGGGTTCAGTCGCAACGACGCGAATCACGCTCCGTAATCGCTCGGGCTACCCTCTCGAAATCATCCGTATCGTCAACAGTTGTGGGTGCAGCGCAGCAGTCCCGGAGAAGAACCAATTAGCGCCCGGCGAATCGACATCGCTTGAGGCGTCATTTGAGGCGGGGGCGTTGCGCGGCGACATTCTGCTGCGAGTGGTCGTCGTCTACCGGATGAGACAGCCGTCCGAGAGCAGAGTCGGCCGTCTGGATCTGATGCTGCGCGCCTCTGTGGACCCCGACTATCTGTTGACTGCAGAGGCATTGACGTTCCACGAGGGCGTGGCGGAAACAGAGTCCGTGCTCGTGACTGCAAATCGTCTTGAGCGACTGGAGGTCATCGACGCCTATTGCACGCACAAGGCGTTTCGTGCCGAGTTGAAACGGGCCGGCGCGGCGGTTCCGATCCAGTACCGAGTGGACGTGGGTTTCACTGCGGAGAACTGGACGCCCGATTCGCGACGTGCCGAATTGATGATACGAACCAACAGCCAAGCCGCACGGCTTGCCCAAGTCACCCTGGACGTGAAAAGGACCGCGGTCGGCGAGAGCAACGGCCTCCGCGACTAGCGCGCTCCCTATCCGCCTGACTTGTATTCGTGTTCCGCTGACCGCTTTTCTCTCTAGGAGGTGTCCGATATCCTGGAAATCCTATCTCTTGCTTGTGGTGGCCATCCTGGTGGTTGGCCCCGGCGTCGCCATTGTCGTAGCGTTACCGCCGTTACCGTCGTGCAATGAGGAGAAGGCCCACAACCCTGTAACAGTTTGCCCCTATACGGAATATGCCGTTTGTTTTGGCAGGGGGGCGGAGGACTGCGAGGAGGACCCTGGGCATTACCCCGAGCTTGGCACCTGGGGGGGTTGTTCTAGCGGCTCGTATACTGACCATTGCGACTATCCGCTATGGCCCTACGTCTGTTACAGAGAGCGGACATGTGAGTGGGACCCAGTGGAACAGGAGTGTATACCCATAGATGACGGGTGGATCGGGTGGTGGACGTATCCCCTAAACTGGGAGTGCAGCCCGACTGTTTAGGCAACCGGACGTACCGATTCGACTACGCTTGCGAGCGCCTGATAGAGACGCAATACGGCAATAGTGTCGTTCGGGTATGGGTTTTCCCCAGCGATCGCGATCACGCCCTATCCCTACCATGAAGCGGACGGGTTGGTTGGGCTAGAGGCAGTCAGATTTCTCTAGTGCAAATCGCAAAGGGGGACGGGTAGGTCGCCTGTTGTACCACCGTATGGAGGAGGATGAAGATGCGATGTCGCATTGAACTTGCCCAATTCTTAACCGCCCTTTTGTGTGTGGTGTGTCGATTGGGTGAAGCGGCCTCGGTGAACGCCGCAGCACCAGCAGAAATCGAAGAGAAGGCGGTTGCCGCGCGGCGGGCGATTGTGAGCGGTGAATTGCGAATAAAGGCCGAGCGCTGGGACGTGCAAGGGCAGCGGCGCAAGGTCTACGACGGGGAGTTGACGGTGTTCTTTGATGGGGACAAGGTTAGGCTGGAGCGGCAGCAGTTTCTCCCGGCAATTGGCAAGGCAGCCGACGGTACGGCGGAGAAAACGATCTATGTAGTCACTGACAAGGACTTCATGTTCTATTCCAATGTGCGGGCGTCGCTGGACCCGCGCATAGCCGCGAAAGCAGGTCTCGATAAGACCGTTGTCAAGGAGTCCCTTGCGGAAGCTCGACCGGTTTTTGCAGTCAAGGGCCGCCGCGACCAGATCGACCTTGATGGCCATAGTGTTTTCGATCCGCGCACGATCGGGATGATCCCCACGTGGCTGAATGGGCTCCACACGCGTCCAATTGACTTGGTTCTGACACGGCCGGATCGCAAGAGCACGTCCACGCGCGCAGAGTCGATCGGCGGTGAGCCGGTCCAGCGCGTCGAGTACGAACGAAAGGACGGCTGCTGGCTCCGAGCCTGGATTTCCCCGGCCAAGAATTACAGCGTCCTTCGCATGGAGATCGCGGATCGAAGGAAAGACGGCGAATGGGTTACGTCCATCGAGTGCCGGCCGAAGGCGCACAACAACGGGGCCGTGTGGTTTCCGGAGAGCGTGACTGCCCGGAAGCATAGGAACGGCGAGTTGATGCGCGAGGAAATCGCGACGATTCACTCTGCGGCCTTCAATCAGCCCGTGGACCCCACCCTGTTCACCGTGGAGGGTCTGGGTATGCCGCCCGGCCACCCGATAAACGACCTGTCGAATGCCTCGGCCGGGACCTGGGACGGCGAAAAAGTGGTCCCGTTTAGGGCTCCTCCCCCCCCGCCTGGCGATCTCCAGCCGGGCATCCGTAAGACGTGGCTCCTGTTGTCTTTGGCCTCCGCAGCCGCTGCGGCAGTGGTGCTTTGGGTCTTGCGGCGACGGAGGGCACGGGCGTGAACGGTCCCGCCAGGCTAGGGCGTGTTTTGGCGATGCCTTTATTCGATCGGTGCACGTGAGTACAGCCAGTTGACCAGTTCCGCGATCACCCTGTTAGCATCGTTCATACACCGGAACACGGTAGGCCTCTTCGCGGGCCCACTACTGCTGGTCCATGCCTCGCTCCTGAGCGTGGGAGCTCATCGCCACAGCCCTGCATGGGACGAGACGGGGCACCTCGTGGCTGGAATCAGCCACTGGCACCTCGGACGGTTTGAACTCTACCGGGTGAATCCGCCGTTGGTGCGGATGGTGGCGTCCCTTCCAGTGCTCTTGATCGGCTCGGAAACCGACTGGGGGCGATTCTCCGCCAGTCCCCATGCCCGGCCGGCCTTTGCAGTCGCCTCGGACTATATAAGGAACAACGGGTTGCGAACGTTCCGGCTCTTCGCCCTGGCTCGTTGGGCCTGCATCCCGTTCAGCTTGTTGGGTGCGTACGTTTGCTTTCGGTGGGCACGGGAACTGTACGGTGGCGCGGCGGGGATCTTGGCGCTGACCGTCTGGTGTTTTTCCCCGAACATCATTGCCCATGCCCAACTGATCACGCCGGACGCGGGGGCCGCCGCGTTGGGCGTGACCGCGGCCTATCTGCTATGGCGGTGGCTTAGGCGGCCCACATAGGGACGGGCCATCGCGGCTGGAGTAGTGCTGGGGCTGGCGGAGTTGACCAAGGCGACTTGGATTGTCCTTTTTGGGCTTTGGCCGGTGTTGTGGATCGTGTGGCGGAAGGGGGAAGGCGGAAGGCGGAAGGGGGAGGGGAATGCAGAAGGCAAAATGAAGAAGGCAGAAGTGACGTGGGGGCGCGGGGCGTGTCAGATGGGCGTGATTCTGTTGTTGGGGCTGTATGTGCTGAACCTGGGTTATGGGTTCGAGGGATCGTTTCAGAGGCTGGGTGAGTATGGATTTGTGAGTGAGACGCTCGGCGGGCCGAAGGACGAAGGCCAAATGGCTTACGCACCCCAAGGCCGCAACCGCTTCGAGGGCACGTGGCTGGCACACTTGCCCGTGCCGCTGCCGAAGAACTACCTAATGGGGATCGACCTTCAGAGGTGGGACTTCGAGCGGAAGATGTGGTCGTATCTTCGCGGCGAGTGGCGGTTGGGCGGGTGGTGGTACTACTATCTTTATGCGCTGGCAATCAAGGTCCCGCTGGGGACCTGGGTGTTAGTGCTGCTGGCTGTGGGGGTGAGTCTCCGGCCCGGCGGGCGTTGCCCGCCGGCTATTGCTCACCCCTCGGCCCTGGCTCCTGGGGAGGTAGTGGCGACTGAAGTCGCCACCCCCGGCCCCTCGCCGCTGGCTCCTGGGGAGGTAGTGGCGACTGAAGTCGCCACCCCTCAACCCTCAACCCTCAACCCTCAACCCTCAACCCTCGCCCTACTCCGCCGGCTGGCGTGATGAACTCGTGCTGCTGGCGCCGGCGGCCGTGGTGCTTATGTTGGTCAGCTCGCAGACGGGATTCAACCACCACCTCCGCTACGTGCTGCCGATCTTCCCGTTCGTCTTCATCTGGATAAGCAAGGTCGCCCGGGCGGTGGATCTGAAACACTGGAAGATTGCGTCAATCGGCGGCGCTGCCTTGCTCTGGTCGGTCGGCAGCAGTCTCTACTATTACCCACACAGCCTGTCGTACTTCAACGAGTTGGTCGGCGGGCCGAAGGGCGGCCATTATCACCTGGGCAACAGCAACATCGACTGGGGCCAGGACCTCTTCTATCTGAAAGACTGGCTCGACGAGCACCCCGAGGCGCAGCCGCTGACACTGGCCTACGACATGCCGCTGATCGACCCGAAGCTGGCGGGCATCGACTACACGGGCCGACCCCCGGCCAATTCACCCCAGCCCGGCTGGCACGCCGTAAGTGTCAACCAGATCCACAGCCGCTCCGGCCAGTATGAATACTTCCTCAAGTTCCAGCCGGTCGGCATGGCCGGTTATTCCATCTACATCTATCACGTCACGCTCGATGAGGCGAACCGCGTCCGCCGGGAACTTGAACTTCCCGAACTGCCCGAGGACTGGCAACCGCCGGGGGGAGGCGACGATGGATAAGGTTGCCCGCCGACGAGAAGGACGACGGGCACAGCCCACCGTGAGGCCGACGGACGAAACGCCGGTGCTGACGGTGATTGTGCCGGTCTACAACGAAGTGAGTACGATCGACCGGTTGCTCCGCCGCGTGCTGGCCGCCCCGTATGAGAAGCAGGTGATCGTGGTGGACGACGGCTCGACCGACGGCACCATGGAAGTATTGGAGCGATGGGAGGGGCACGCACAGGTCGAGCTGTTGCAGCACTCCAGGAACCGGGGCAAAGGGGCGGCGATCCGCACCGGTCTGGAGCACGCACGGGGCCGGTTCACGATCATCCAGGACGGCGACCTGGAGTACGACCCGGAGGATTATCCCCGGCTGATCGAGCCGCTTCTCTCCGGAGAGGCCCAGGTGGTATATGGATCGCGGTACCTTCGCCGCAAAGGGGCACCGCGCCAACGTTGGGGACTGTTTCGCTGCGGGGTGGCGGTGCTGAATGTCTGCGTGCGACTGCTTTACGGAGCACGGCTTACGGACGAGGCCACCTGTTACAAGGCGTTTCCGACTGCCGTCCTGCGGGCGATGGACTTGGAGTGCGAGCGGTTCGAGTTCTGCCCGGAGGTCACGGCCAAGGCCTGCCGGCTGGGCCTGACGATCCGGGAGGTGCCGATCAGCTACGACGCCCGGAGCGTGCAGGCGGGCAAGAAGATCCGTTGGACCGACGGGCTGGCGGCCCTGGCCGCATTGTGCAAGTGGCGCAACTGGCGCTGCAAGCGCGGCAGCGGAGCCTCTCAGCCGGCCCGTTTTGGGTTGGGAGAGGGTTCGGCGGGCCGGCGCCGGGGGAGGTGATGCGGGGGGGGAGGGGCCTGACGGCTGAGCTCGATGTCCTCGCCGAAGTAGTATTTGCGGGCCTCGGCGTTGCCCAGCACTTCGCTGGGACGCCCGTGACAGAGGACCCGGCCCGCACGAATCACGTAGCTGCGGTCGGTGATCTGGAGGGTTTCGCGAACCTGGTGGTCGGTGATCAGGATGGCGATCCGCTCGCTCCGCAGCCGGCGAATGACCTCCTGGATGCTGGCGATGGTGACCGGGTCGATACCCGTAAAAGGCTCATCCAGCAGGATGATCTTGGGATCGGAGACCAGGGAGCGGGCGATTTCCAGGCGCCGGCGTTCGCCGCCGGAGAGGGAGATTGCGAGGGACTTGCGTAGATGGCTGATGTCGAACTGTTCGAGGAGCTGATCGCATCGCCGGCGTCTTTTCTTGCGGCCGATGCCCAGCATTTCCATCACGCCCAGGAGGTTCTTTTCCACGCTGAGCTTGCGGAATACGCTGGATTCCTGGGCGAGGTATCCCATGCCGCCGTCGCGAGCGCGGCGGTACATGGGCCAGTTGGTCACGTCGGCGTCGCCCAGCTTGACCTTGCCCCGGTTGGCTTCGATCATTCCGCAGGTCATGCGGAAGCAGGTGGTTTTTCCCGCCCCGTTGGGTCCCAGCAGCCCCACGATTTCGCCGCTTTCCACGCGGAAGTCGACTCCGTCGACCACCCGGCGGCTCCCGTAAATTTTTACCAATCCTTGGACTTGCAGCATCGACCCAGTCCGTGGTTCGTGGTTGTTTGTGATGGTCGGTTGAGTATGAACTGACCGTTTGGCAATGGCCGGCAGGCAACGCGTGCCGGAAAAACCCCGCGGGACGTTGTCCCCCGGCTATTGGATCTGGTAGGGTGGGGTGCTTGCACCCACGCGCCGATGTCAGCTTATGGCATGTTCCGCGCACGCTCCACGTGCGTGCGAGCACGCACCCTAGATCTCCTTCTCGGCTGCTTTGCGGCGGCTAGCTTACCGGACGAATCTCATCCTGGCGACGTTGGGAAACAAGGGGAACGGGACGTTGGTGCCCGGCAGCTTGTTCCAGGAGTGTGGCCAGTAGATAAACAGGGCCTTTCCGATCAACAGCTCGCGCTTGACGTAGTATTCAAAATCATCCTGTTCCCAAAGGCGGCCATCCTTGCTCTTGGGACTGTTGTCGCCCAGGGCAAGGAACTGGTCCTCCCCCAGCGGGAACTCGACCTCATGCATCTTGTCGAAGGCGTCCCACCGGCTCGGGTCGGAGAGGACGACGTAGGGGAACTGGATCTGCTCGAAGTCCGTCAGGAGGCCGTTGGCGGAGTTCTGCTGGCGCCTTTCGGCAATGTAGTAGATGTCGCGAAGGACCTTCAGCTCGCTCACGCGCAGGGCGGTTCCCTGCGAGCCGATCCCCACCGGAGAGAGATCGCTGGCGAAACTGCCGTCGTGGGGACGTGAGTTGTCCAGGGGAGCGTAGCAGGTCGCCGCGTCGCCGCTACCGAACTGAACCAGACTGCCCTGGACCCATAGCCGCAGTTGATCGTCGCAGTTGGAGAAGATGATCCGGTAACTACCGGGTCCGCGAACGGCCGTCTGCGCGGTGGGCCGGTACTCTTTCCCGTCAATCGTTTGCGCCTGCCGGCGGGAATCTTCGTGCTCAACCGCAAGCGTTGCCTTGCCGCTGGCCAGGTCGATGCGGCACTGCATCCGCCAGCCCCCTTCGACCAGCTCCAAGACGGCCTGGCCGGAGTCGGAGAGGACCTCCAGCGTACACTGCACGGCCAGATCGCCGACCCAATGGAGTCCGGCGCTGTCGAGATCGGGATCGTTATTGCCGGCCCGGCTGGTGTTGTAGGCGGCGAAGTCGGAGATCAATTGCCGTTTCGGCACAATTCTGGGCACCGCCTCGTTGTCTCGCCGGCTTTTCCACTCGCGCCAGTCTTCACGAGAAGGAACCAGGTGCTCGTAACGGATCCAGGCTTCGCTCGGCGCGTTGCCGTCGATTTGGAACGAGCAGGCGTCCGCCGTTTCCCAAGCCCCTGCGGAACTGCCGTCGGAGCGAGGCCACCGTTTCCATCGGGCCGGCCAGCCCAGGGCGGTAATCTTCGGCGTCAGGTCGTTATCGAACACCGGCTGGAGCATGGCCAGGAGCTTGTGGGGGGGTTTGCGGGCGATGCTGAAAGCGCCCTGGTCCCTCTTGACGGACATATCGCCGTGGTAGATTTGGATCGTCTCTCCCGGCAGGCCCACCAGCCGCTTGATGAAATTGGTCTTGGCCCCGCCCGGATACTTGAACACGGCCACGTCCCAACGTTCCGGCTGGCTGAACTGGTAGCAGAACTTGCCGACCAGGATGCGGTCACCCTTGAATGAAGGAAACTCATCCCGGACTTTTTCCCTTCGTTCGGCCGCCAGTTCAGCCAGGTCCATCGGGTAGCGGCACATCGGGCAAGTGCACTTTTCGACCCAGTTTTGGGTCTCGGCATTGGTGTTGGGGTTCACCTCGTCGCTGGCGCTGGCCTGGTACTGATAGCCGCAGATGGGACACTCCAGGTCCTTATGACGCCCCATCAGCGTCGGGGCCATCGAGCCGGTGGGAATCACGAAGGCCTCGGCCTCGAAGGTCCGAAACAAGAAGGCCAGCACGAAGGCCACGACTACCGATTCGATGATCTCGCGGATGGCGGCCGGAGAAGGAACGTGTTTGTGGGCGGGCGGCGCCTCCCCTACCCCTTCGCGGGCCTTCCGATCCCCACTGTCCGATCGCGCAGCCCGCGATTTGCCCGTCTGACGTGCTCTCTTTCCGGATGATTTTCGCTTCGACATCTCTACTCCCTGCCGCGGCCGCGTTGCTGAAAATGGCCCCTCTTTAGGCAAGCCCGGGAGACGGGCAGATCTTAGGGGCCAGGATCCGGCCGACAGCCCGCAGTACCTCGGCGGCCACGGCCTCTGACCACCCCAGTCCATTATTGTAACCTTAATCCTACTACGGTGATTCGCGCCGAGCAGTTCCTCCCTGCGATAGTATTCGAGGGATGCCGACGCCACCTTAGCGAATATAACGGATTCTCCCCGGATCCGGAACTTGAAATCTCCAGCGGCCCAGCTCCAGGAGCCGGGCCGGAAAATGAACCACTAAGGGCTTGCCTACCAACAACTTAGCACCAACGGCCGGCCCCTGAGGCCAGGTGCGGCTGTCTTCGGAAATCGGGCTGTTGTCGCCCAGCACAAAATATTCATCGGCTCCCAGGCGGACCGGCTCGTCCAGACCCCAGCGGCCACGCAACCCAATCGGGTGGGTATAGTAGACGTCACGATACACGCGAAGATCGCGGATCTCTACCTCCAGTCCCCCCTGCGATCCGACGGCCAGCGGCCGGGAAATCGGCTGCCGCCGCGGCTGCGTCGGATCATACGGGGGATCATAGGGGATGGTGACCACCGGCTGGCCGTCGAAGGCCAGCAGGAACTGTTGGTCGAAAAGCGACACCTCCAGCGTCACCCCGTCGCTAAGCGGGGGCAACTTGCCGGCTGCCCCGGGGACCGCCCGGCCGCCGCGCAAGACCTCGTAGCGCCTCTGGTTCGGATCGATCCGCACCCGGAACTCATCCCGGCCGTCGGTCGCTCGGATCACCAGCCGGCCCCGGCCGGAGGTCTTGACCAGCCGCAACGATAGCAGCAGGTCGCCGACCGGCTGGACCTCCTCCTCTCGTCGCGGCCGGGTCTGGTTATAGCCGCAGAGGTCGGTGACGGGGCCTTCGCGGATTTCGCCCGCCCGGCCCGGCACGCGGCGCCAGTGGCGGTACTCCAGCCAGTCGTCGTCTGCTTCCTGGTCTGGGCCCCGAGGGCACACGAAGCGCCCGCCGGCCGAGCGCCAGCGGCTGTTTTCTCCACCCTGCCAGCGGGCCGCAGCGGCCGGATCGATGCTCGGCTCGTAGTCTGCGTGGTGGACCAGGATCGCCAGCGCCCGCTGCTGCCGCAGTCTCTTGCGGAGGATTTGTCCGTCCGCGTAGACGTCGCCGTGGCGGATCTGGATCGACTCGCCGGGCAGGCCGACTACTCGCTTGAGGAGCGTCTGGCTGGCCTGCCCCGGATGGCGAAAGGCCACCACTTCCCATCGCCGCGGCCGGCGGAACTGAAAGATCGGCTTGTCAATCAGCACCCGGTCGCCGGCCAGATCGGGCTTGGCGTCCAGATCGTTACCGGCGTACCCGCAATTGGGGCAGACCGCCCGGGCACTGACCGGCTGAAGATCGGCACCGCAGACGAACCGGTATCCGCAATCGTCGCAGGTCACGTCCCGGTGTACGCCCAGGAGTGTCTCGGCCATCGAGCCGCCGGCCACCGGGCAGGGGACCATCAGGCCCTCGACGTACCAGGTCCGCGTCACCAGCACGGCCACCAGGAGGAAAACGAACCGCTGGACCCAGAGCCGCAAGCGGGAACCGACCATAGGCAACGGGCAGGGCATGGTGAGCACTTTCTGGTAAGGGCGGCTTCAAGAGCAACTTCGCGTCCCTGCGACCGTCCAGAGCCCCGCCCGGGAGGGCGGGGCTCTTGCGTTGTCGATGTTGCCAACCCCGCGTTTCCGGGCGGGGCTGTTTTCTTCAGGTCAGTGGGGTGCTCTCTTCGGGCAAGCTCCCACTGGCACCCGGTATCAAATCAGCCCGGTGGATGCAATAGTCTGATTGTCAATCCCCTCTCCGGCGTGGCCAAAGACACGGCCCCGGCCGGGCCCTTCCAACTCAAGCCACGTGCTACATTTTACAGTCGGTCGGCCGGCCCGGCATCCGGCTGCTGGGTCGTCCGGTGGCTCGGGGCGGACGATCTGGCCGGGAGTCTTGGGGCTGAGGAGGTGCGGGCATGAATTCGCAGGAAAGAGACTTCGGACAACGGAGATCGTTTCGCTCTGGCCTTCCCGCCGGGCAGCAAGAGGCCCTGTTAGAGGTGGGCCGGCGGCGGTTTGCGGTCCGGCTGCTGGACGAGTCGGTCGAAGGGGCCGCGGTCTGGACGGGCCGAGACGTGGGTGTCAAGGCGGACGACGTGGTGCGACTGACCACCACCTTCGGCCGTTTCGAGGCCCGCGTGGTCCGCGTTGCACAGATCGAGCCGGCCGAGACCGATGGGAGCCGGGAGAAGCCGCTGTTCCGCCTGGGACTGGAGCGGTTGCCGGAGCTGGAGACTCCGTCCACAACCCAACCATCGCTCCCGGAATCCGCCCGATCACCTGCCCCTGCCCGCCAGGAGAAATCTGATCCCGGACCGGCCGCCAGAGACGAGGGTCCGGAGGCTGTTTCGGATCGTAGCGGCGGGTAACGTTCGGATCGAGTCTGAAGGCCGGGCGGACGATAGTTGGAACTGGCCCGCTGCGCCTGTTTTCGCTCCCTCCGCCCCAACTGTGGGAGAATCTCTGCGGACGCCGTGGACTTGCTGCGGTGGTGGGCGAACAGAAGCCTGAGGAATATACCGCCGGTGAACGTGCTGCTGCCCCTGTTGATCGTGGCGATCGCTCCGGATGCGCCGCCGATTGAGGCCCGCTATCCGGAGGCGGTCACCGTCTTCCATTGCACCTTCGACGGATCGTGGGACAAGAATTTCGACCAGTGGCCGGACCTCTGGACCCGGCGGCGAGGTCGGGGATTTCCCCACTACGTGCGGATCAAGATCAACCGGCAGCCCTCGCCGCAGGGCGACCAGTGTCTGCGGATCGAGCTCGACGGCGACGCGGCCGTGGCCTACAGCCCGCCCGTCCAGGTCGATCCCCTCTTCGGATACGTGCTGGAAGGATACCTCAAGACCGAGGGCCTCAACCACGACCGGGCCTATTTCTCGGTCACGCTGTTGGACGAACAGCGGCAGCGGCTGGAGACGTTTTATTCCCGGAAGGTCCGCCAAACGCCGGGCTGGAAGAAATTCCGCTTGGGGCCGATCGCGCCGGGAAGCGACGACGCGCGGCTGGCCATCATCGGACTGCACCTCCAGCCGGAGTCGCAGGCGGATCTCAAGGGGGCGGCCTCGTTCGACGACATCTGGCTCGGGCAGTTGCCTCGACTGGCCCTGAACACCACCGGCGCGTACAACTTCTTCGACCAGGCGGAAGAGGTCGAGGTCAACTGCGTGGCCTCGGGATTTGTGGATCTGGACGGGCCGCCCCGGGTAACGTTTCAGTTGGAAGACGTGCTGGGGCGGGAGTTGGCCCGGCTCGAGCGGCGCCTGGAGACGCAGCCGGCAAACATCGGCGGAAAAGTATCCCTGACCAGCTTCTCCGAGGAGCCGGCGGCCCTGATCGGCAAGACCACCTGGAATCCACCCGTTCCCGGCCCCGGGTTTTACCGGGTCCGGGCGACGATGAGAGGGCGCCGGGGGCTGGTTCTTCGGCAGGGGCTGAGCTTGGCCGTATTCGATCGGCAGCAGATCCCGGCCGGCGGCGAGTTCGGCTGGACCCTTCCGCGCGGCGACCAGCCGCTGCCCCTGCCGCTGTTGAGTCGGCTGATCTGCCAGGCGGGGATCAACTGGGTCAAGTACCCGCTCTGGTACGACCAGCGGCGCGGCGATGAGCTGTTGGAACAACTGATTACCTTTGGCGAGCGGCTGGGCCAGGAGGGGATCGAGCTGGTGGGCTTGCTGCACGGGCCGCGCCCCTCGGTTGGGAGGCCCACAGCCGCCGAGGTCTTCACCGCCGACCCCAAGGTCTGGTACCCGTCGCTGGAACCGGTCATCGGCCGGATGGCCACCCGGGTCCGCTGGTGGCAGTTGGGCGACGATAGGGACACCAGCTTCGTCGATTATCCGAACCTGGCCGGGAAGATCGCCCGGGTCAAGGCCGAGCTGGACCGGATCGGCCAGGACGTGAACCTGGGGATGGGCTGGGGCTGGGTCAACGAGCTGCCGCAGGCGGCCGAAGGACAAGCTCCCTGGCGGTTCCTGGCCCTTTCGGCCGACCCGCCCATGACCCACGGGGAACTCGCCACCTACCTCGACGCCTCCAAGGGGAGCAAGCTCCAGCAGTGGGTGGTGGTTGAACCGCTGCCGAAGGATGGCTACCCGGTCGAGGTCCGCGCCACCGACCTGGCCCGACGGATGATCGCCGCGAAGATCCACGGCGCAGAGGCCATCTTCTGTCCGCAGCCGTTCAGCACGCAGCGGGGGCTGCTCGGTGACGACGGCACGCCGGGGGAACTGCTCTTCACCTGGCGAACCGCCGCCCGCACGCTCGGCGGAGCCCAGTATCTCGGCAGCATCCAGCTACCCCGGGGAAGCCCCAACCAGATCTTCACCCGCGGCCACGACGTGGTGATGGTCGTCTGGAACGACGAACCGCCGGCGTCTTCAATCACCGAGGAGATCATCTACCTGGGCGAGGACGTCCGCCAGATCGACCTTTGGGGCCGCAGCCTCAGGCCGGCCGAGCAGGACCATCGCCAGGTGATCCGGGTCGGCCGGCTGCCCACGTTTGTGACCGGAATCCATGAGCCGATTACCCGCTGGCGGCTCGACTTCGCCCTGGCCGAAGAGAGAATTCCCAGTATCGCCAACCGTGCGCACCAGAACTCCTTCCGCCTGAAGAACCATTTCGCCCGGGGAGTCGTGGGTCGGGCCACGCTGGTGGCGCCGCAGCTCTGGAAGCTGAACCCCCCGCAGGCCAACTTCTGGCTGGCCGACGGAGAACAGCTCCAGCAAGGCTTCGAGATCACCCTGCCCCACAACGCCAACAGCGGCCGCCACCCGGTTCGGATCGACTTCGACCTCGAAGCGGAGCGGTCCTATCGGTTCAGCGTCTACCGGCAGATGGAGGTCGGGCTGGGCGACGTCTCGATCGAGGTCCTGACCCGACTGAACGCTTCAGGCGAGTTGGAGGTTGAGCAGCGGATGGTCAACCAGGGCGAGGACCCCGTGAGTTTCCGCTGCCAGTTGTCGGCCCCCCAGCGCCGCCGCCAGAGGACCCAGGTTATCGGCCTGAAACCCGGCCGCGACGACAAGCTCTACCGTCTGGCCGACGGCGAAGAGCTGATCGGCCAGACCCTCTGGCTGCGGGCGCAAGAGATCGGCGGCCCGCGGGTCCTAAATTACCGCTTCCCGGCCGAGCGGTAGCTCTTGTCAAACCTCCACTTTCTCCATTTACCCCTCAGAAGCGGGCGGCAGGCCACGTGAACCGTCTTGCTTCGTCAGAGGTTTGACGCCAGCAGCATCAGCCACAGTCGGGTCGGATGCTGCGGCACCTGAACGTCAAGAATGGGTCGTTAAATGGTGAATTCCAAGAATCAAAAGCCCTTCCGACGAGCTTCTGGTGCGCCTGAGAGCCTTTCGTGCGCTTCCCGTGCAACTGCGTCGGTGTGTCGGACCGACGCGTGCGAGAGGCTGCTGCCTTGCAGATCAGCGGTCCTGTGACGGGGGGGTAAATGCCCCTCTACCTTGGCTAAACGAGACCCAATTGACATAAAATGTCGTTGCCATAGAATGCTCTGCGTGGGTCGTTATGCCGCTGACAGACTGAAGGAGTTGGAGGAAGTGTGCCGCGAGCGAGGGCTGCCCCTGACGACTCAGCGGCGCATGGTGATGGAGGTGCTGCTCGAACTGGGCGACCACCCGACTGCGGACCAAGTCTTCGAGACGGTGCAAGGCAGGAGCCCGCAGATTTCACGAAGGACCGTCTATCGAGTCCTCGATACGCTGGCCAAGTTGGGATTGACCCGCCGAGTCCACCATCCAGGTGCAACCGCTCGTTTTGACGCCAAGACGCATCGGCACCATCACTTGGTCTGCACTTCCTGCAACAAGATCGTGGACTTCGAGAGCCCCGACCTGGATGCCGTCGCGTTGCCCCAGGGCGGGCCGCAGGGGTTTGACGTCTCCGATTTTTCCGTTCAGCTCATGGGAAGGTGCCCGGAGTGCCGGAAGCGAAAGACCCAATAGCGGCCCTGCTCCGCGTTGTTCGGCGGCGTTCGATGACGATGGGAACACGAAACCAAAACATGGAGAACAAGAATGGGTAACTCGAAAAGACTCACCAACAACGTCGGCGCTCCGGTTGGCGACAACCAGAACGTCATGACCGCGGGACCACGCGGACCGATGCTGCTGCAGGACGTTTGGTACCTGGAAAAGCTCGCGCACTTTGATCGCGAGGTGATCCCGGAGCGGCGGATGCACGCCAAGGGCTCCGGCGCCTATGGCGTCTTCACGGTTACACATGACGTCACCAAATACACCAAGGCGAAGATCTTCTCGGAGGTGGGCAAGAAGACCGACCTCTTCGTGCGTTTCTCCACGGTAGCCGGCGAACGCGGCGCCGCGGACGCCGAACGCGACATACGCGGCTTCGCGGTCAAGTTCTACACCGAAGAAGGTAATTGGGACTTGGTGGGCAACAACACGCCGGTCTTCTTCCTCCGTGACCCCTTGAAGTTCCCGGATCTGAACCATGCCGTCAAGCGCGACCCCCACACCAACCTCCGCAGCGCCCGCAACAACTGGGACTTCTGGACCTCACTGCCTGAGGCGCTGCACCAAATCACGATCACGATGAGCGACCGTGGTATTCCGTACTCCTACCGCCACATGAACGGATACGGCAGCCATACGTTCAGCCTGATCAATGCTAGTAGCGAGCGGTTCTGGATCAAGTTCCACCTGAAGACCCAGCAGGGGATCAAGAATCTCACCGACGAGGAGGCCGAGGCGATCGTCGGCAAAGACCGCGAGAGCCACCAGCGCGATCTGTATGAGAGCATCGAAAACGGGGACTTTCCGAAATGGGACGTGAAGATTCAGGTGATGCCGGAAGCGGACGCAGCCAAGTGCCCCTTTAACCCCTTCGACTTGACCAAAGTCTGGCCGCACGGGGATTACCCGCTTATCGATGTAGGCGTGCTTGAGTTGAACAGGAACCCCCAGAACTACTTTGCCGAGGTCGAGCAGTCTGCCTTCAATCCCGCCAATGTCGTGCCCGGCATCGGCTTCTCGCCCGACAAAATGTTGCAGGGCCGGCTCTTCTCCTACGGTGATGCCCAGCGCTACCGCCTGGGAGTCAACCACCATCTGATTCCGGTTAACCGCGCCCGCTGTCCGGTCCACGGCTATCACCGTGATGGGGCCATGCGGGTGGAGGGCAATTACGGCAGCACGCTCGGGTACGAGCCCAACAGCTACGGCGAGTGGCAGGAGCAGCCGGAATTCCTCGAGCCGCCGCTTCCCCTTCAAGGGGCTGCCGACCATTGGAGCCATCGCGAGGATGACGACGACTATTACTCGCAACCCGGTGCTCTCTTCCGGATGATGAGCCCCGAGCAGAAGAAGGTGCTCTTCGAAAACACCGCCCGAGCCATGGGCGATGCGCCCAAAGAGGTCAAGATCCGCCATATCGGCAACTGCATGAAGGCCGACCCGGCCTACGGGGAGGGCGTGGCAGGCGCCCTGGGCATCTCGACGGGCCAGGTTCCGAAGTAGTATGCTTTCAGCGTGACAGGATTTCCGTCAAAGGGCATTTTCAGTAGAAACCGGAGGAAAGGAATGGCAAGCGAAGGCTATCACGAACCGATTCAGGAGCTTTCGGAAGAAACGAAAAACATGCATCGAGCCCTGGTCTCGTTGACTGAAGAATTGGAGGCTGTTGACTGGTATAACCAGAGAGTGGACGCCTGCAAGGATGAAGAGCTCAAGGCAATTCTTGCTCACAATCGAGACGAGGAGAAGGAGCACGCGGGAATGGTCCTCGAGTGGATTCGCCGTAAAGACCCGGCATTTGATAAAGAACTGAAGGATTATCTGTTTACTGAGAAGCCGATTGCCCACAACTAATGCGCGTCGGTCACATCGTCCGACGCATCGAAACGGCGTAGTCGGGCCAAGTCAGAAGAGGTTCCACAGTCTGGACAAGACAGGCGGCAACCCAGAAGGATGCGCTGTTCGGGCGCGCTAGTCTCGGATTCTCATCTCATCAATCAAGATGCCATAAGCCTTTGGGAGTGGGGTCTTCAGGACGCGCCGCCGGCCGAACTTTGGAGCGGCGTGTCCCACCGATTGCCCCCCAATCTGGGTGTTGTGCTGGAGATTCTACAGTCCTGACGAGGACAGCATTCAGCCCTCAGCATTCAGCATTCGGGGTTGAGTTGCTTTCCTCGCCGCCGGGCCACCGTCCGGTAGAAGGCCAGCACGTTTTCCAGGGGCGTGTCGGGCTGGATGTGGTGGCTGGGGGAGATGATGTATCCGCCGCCGGCGCCGACCTCGTCCATCAGGTGGTTGACCTCCCGCTCGATCTCCTGCGGGGTGGCCCGCTGGAGCCAGCCCTGCACGTCCACGGCCCCGTGCAGGGTGATCCGTCCGGCAAATTCGGCCTTCAGCTCGTAGGGGTCCATGCCGGCCGCCCGCGGTTGGATGGTTTGCAGGGCGTCCATGCCGCAGTCGATAAACCGCGGGATCAGTGCCCGGCTCGAGCCGCAACAGTGATGCGTCACCTTGGCCCCGAATGAATGGACCATCTCGAAGAATTCCCGTTTCTTGGCGGCGAACAGCCGGTCGAATTTCGCCGGCGAGATCAGCAGCCCGCGCTGGCTGCCGAAGTCGTCGCCGCAGAGGACCAGGTCGATCCGCCCGCCGCCGGCGTCCAGGATCCGCTCGACGTGGCTCAGGTAGAACCGGTGGCGCCTTTCGACCAGGTAGAGAAAGACGGGATCCTCCGTGGCGATAT
>CAZUAM010000062.1:0-17726 GCA_964618095.1 uncultured Planctomycetaceae bacterium
GCTAGAACGTGAGGGCGAAGTGAAACCCATCATCTCCGACCTTCAAGGTCGCAACCGTATTGAGTACAAGACTTATCCTGCGCTAAAGAAACAGCTCGCCGCGCGGTATCTCAACCGATTGCCCTACATGAGAAGATGGAACGAGTGGAAGAAACGCAATGCTTCTCTGGTGAGGCACGCGATTCCCATTTTCGACGAGATGCGTGCTTCCGGTAGAACAGTACGTGCGCGCGTTGTCTCGATGCTCGACGGAACTGGAATACAGCCTAATGACCTCCTCAAGAAGCTCTCTGATGCGAAACTGCTGGTAGTGAGACCGGGAAGGACTGGTGGTATCTACTATCCGACGAAATGAGTATCGAGGGAACAACCCCTTGGAGGCCCTGGCCGAGATGACCCTGTTGCCCGCGACGACCGAGGCCGAGCAACTCGCCGATGCGCTTGTCGCCGGTCACGCCGTGCCGGAATCGCATCCCGAAGACGCCCTTCATATAGCCCTGGCGGCGGCCCACGGTATAGAATACCTGGTGACCTGGAACTGTCGTCATATCGCAAACGCCCCGGTGCGTTTGAGCATCGAACGCGTGTGTCGCGATGCCGGGTATGACCCTCCGGTAATTTGTACCCCGGAAGAACTGCTGGAACCCTAGCCATGCGAAACGACCCAATTGTCGACGAAATTCGGCGGATTCGGCAAGAGCACACAGACAGGTTCAACCGCGACCTGCACGCCATCTGCGAGGACATTCGGCGGCAGGAACGGCAGTCCGGTCGCGACTATGTTTCCTTTCCGCCGAGACCGGTCCGGGTTGTCGCCGCGCCAGAGTCTTCCCATGACAAAGGCGACATAACAAAGGGTCCCCATTGACGCCGGTTTCCTTGGGGGGCTGCCCAACTCGATTCCTTCGTTGACGGTTCTTCGTTGCTGGCGCGCAGCAAGCCGACCATCGTGAGTCTGACACAGGAAGATCGGTTGACATGTCTCTGGAACTGTCAGGACTGAAGTTTCGCAACCCGCTGCTGGTCGCCTCCGGGCCGGCGACGAAGCGGGTTGACCAACTGGTCGAGGCCGAGCGGCACGGCTGGGGCGGCGTGAGCTTGAAGCTGGCCATCGATCCTCCGCCGTACATCAATCTCGAGCCCAGGTACCGGTGGTGGGACCACGAGCGGTACCTGGCCTTCTCCGCCGAAAAGCGGCTTACGCTGGATGAGGCGCTCAGGCTCACCGACGAGGGCAGGAAGCGGACCCGCAAGCTGATCATCCTGGCCAACATCACCTACACCGGCCAGAAGGGCATCGACGGCTGGGTCGAGATGGGCAGGCGATTTGTCGCGGCAGGTGCCCACGGCCTGGAGCTGAACATGTGCTGCCCGAACATGTCCTTCAATCTGAAGGTCTCGGGCGAGCAAGAGCGGACGGCCCAGTCGGGCGCCAGCCTGGGGCAGGATCCGCAGGTCGTGGGCACGGCCACCCGGATCATCGTCGAGGCCGTGGACGTGCCGGTCTTCGTGAAGCTGACCCCCGAGGGCGGCCGGATCGCCGAGGTGGCCGAGGCCTGCTTGGCGGGCGGGGCCAGCGTGGTCGGCACCACGGCCAATCGGCTGGCGATTCCGGAGTTCGACATCGACCAGCCCGGCCGCGGACCGTTCCCGTTTCAGGACGAACCGTCGGTGGCCTGTTTTTCGGGCGGATGGGTGAAGCCGCTGGCCCTGCGCGACGTGTTCGAGATCCGCAAGAGGGTCGGCCCGGGGCCCTGCATCCTGGGCACCGGCGGGGTCCGCAACCACATCGACGCCGTGCAGATGATGATGTGTGGGGCGGACCTGGTCGGGATCTGCACCGAGGTGATGCTCCGCGGCTTCGGCCTCCTGCCGGGGCTGCTGAAGAACATCGAGAAGTTCATGCTCCGGCACGGCTACCGGTCGTACGGGGATTTCCGCGATCTGGCGGCGGGGGCGATTACGCCCGCCGATCGCCTCACGCTGAAGCCGGCCTATGCCCGGGTCGATCCGCAGTTGTGCGACGGCTGCGGCCGCTGCGAGCGGATCGGCCACTGCGATGCGATTACCATGGAGGACAAGAAGGCGGTGGTGTCGCCGGGCCGGTGCACGGGATGCTCCACCTGCGGCGACGTCTGCCACGCCGGGGCCATCTCGTTCGTCGAACCGGGAGAAGGCTGAGCGGGAGTTTCCCAGCGCCGCTGGACCGTGGTAGAATGGGCCCGGTCGTGAGTCCGCATCGGGCTGCGGATCACCGTGGATGGAGGACATCGGACCAATGCCCGCAGTAGCACACGCGCCCGCGCGGACGAGCACACGCGCTGAGAAGAAGGAGTCAAGCATGACTCGCTTATTGAGTCACGGGATTCTCATGTTCGTCGGTCTGTGCCTGATTGTATCGCTGGCCGCCAGCGTGCCGGCACAAGAGAAAGGCGTCTTTTCCAAATCGGGATACGAGATCGCCTACGCAACCTATCTGGGAGGCAGCGCCTGGGATCAGGCACGCGAGATCATTCCGCAGAAGGACGGCACGCTGCTGGTCGGCGGCATGACGGCGTCGTCGAACATGCCGACCACGCCGGGCGTCGTCCAACCGAAGTACGCCGGCGACGACCCCTCGCTGGGGCACGGCGGGGTGATCGGCGGAGATGCATTTCTCGTGCGGCTGGGCCCGGACGGTGCAAAGATCCTGACCGCTACGTACTTCGGCGGATCGAAGCAGGAACGCGGCGTGTACGGGATGCTGCTGGACTCGCGCGGCAACATTGTGATCGGCAGCGCCACTCGATCGCCCGACGTGCCCACCACGCGAGGTTCCTACCAGCCGAAGTACGGCGGGGGCCAGGCCGATATGTACGCGGCCAAGCTCACTCCCGACATGAAGCGAATCCTGTGGTGCACGTACGTGGGCGGATCGAGGACCGACTGGCCCCGCGGCGGACTGGCGCTCGATCGAGAAGACAACGTGTATCTGGTCGGCGGAACCGACTCCGGCGACTTCCCCGCGACCGCAGGGGCCTTTCAGCGCGACCGAAAGGGTGAGCGCGACGCGAGCATCGTCAAGCTCTCGGCCGACGGGTCCAAGCTCCTTTTCCATACACTGCTGGGCGGGAGCAGTTGGGACGGGCTGATGGGGATCCACGTGGACGGGCGAGGGGACGTCTACGTCGCCGGGCACACGCGTTCGGCCGACTTCCCCGTCAGCCCCGGTGCCCCGCAGTCCGAGCCCGCCGCCAAGAGCGACTGCTTCGTCGCCAAGCTCTCCAGCGACGGCAGCAGGCTGGTCTATTCGACCTACCTTGGGGGCCGGGAAAACGAGTTTGCCGAGCACCGGCCGTGGCTGGGCGCCGACGGCACGCTGCTGTTGACCGGCGTGACCTCCTCGCCCGACTTCCCCACGACGGCCGGCGCGTTTCAACGGGTGCTGAAGGGCAAGAACGACGGTTTCATCACGAAGGTGGCGGCCGACGGGAAGTCGTTCGCTTTCTCCACGTTGCTCGGCGGCAGCTCGGGCGGGGAGTTCTACCTGACGCCTACACCGGACCGCGACGGCAACGTCTTCGTCGCCGGCCACAGCACGTCCACCGACTTTCCCGTCACTTCCAATGCTCTTCAGTCCATCCGCCGAGGCGGCCGCGGGCCGCAACAAGGCGACGGGGTTTTGGCGGTGCTCAGCCCCGACGGCTCCCGGCTGCTGTACGCGACGTACCTGGGCGGCAGCGGAGACGACCTGATCCGAAGCGTGGCGCTGGGCCCAAACGGCGAAGTCTATCTGGCCGGCAGCACCGCCTCGGCCGACTTCCCGGTCACCCCGCAAGCAGTCCAGCGGAAACTGGCGGGCAATGCCGATGCCTTTGTCGTGAAACTGGTGCCCAAGCGGAAATGATACTTCGCTGCGGAACCCGAATTCACGGTACAATGAGGCGTGCGCCGTGGAGACTGATTGGCCAAACCAAGAGAGAGAAAACTGACATGGCCGTTGTTCGACATATCTTGATCGTTGCGGCAATCAGTCTCGGATGCTCTCCGGCGGCGGCGGAAGAGCCGGTCCGCCTTGACCGCAACAATCTTCTTCAGTACCGCGATGCCGGCCGGAAGGTGCAGCCGGTCACCACGCCGGCCGATTGGCGGCGGCGGCGGGCGGAGATCCTCCGCGGGATGCAGCAGGTGATGGGCAAACTGCCCGGCCCCCAGCGACGCGTGCCGTTGGAGGTGAAGGTCGAGGAGGAAGCCGACGCGGGAAAGTACATCCGGCGGCTGATTACCTACCAGTCGGAGCCGCAATCGCGGACGCCGGCGTACCTGTGTATACCGAAGGACGTGCTGGCCGGCCGGCGCAAGGCGCCGGCGGTCCTCTGCCTGCATCCCACGGACAACAAGGTGGGACACAAAGTGGTGCTGGGGCTGGGCGGCCGCCCGGGCAGACACTACGCCGCGGAACTGGCCGAGCGGGGGTATGTAACCCTGTCGCCTTCTTACCCGCACCTGGCCAACTACTGGCCGAACCTGGCGCGGCTGGGTTACGCCAGCGGCACGATGAAGGCCATCTGGGACAATTCGCGCGGGCTGGATCTGCTCGCCTTGCTGCCGTACGTGGACCACTCGCGGGGCTTTGGCGCCATCGGCCATTCTCTGGGCGGCCACAACGCCATCTACACGGCGGTGTTCGACGCGCGGATCACGGTCTTGGTCAGCAGTTGTGGGTTTGACTCGTACCTGCATTACTACGATGGGGCAGAGCGCAACTGGCACTTTGGCGAGGGCTGGTGCCAGATCCGCTACATGCCGCGACTGTCCAACTACCGGGGCCACCTGGAGCAAATCCCGTTCGACTTCCACGAGCTGCTGGGCGCCCTGGCTCCGCGCCCGTTGTTTGTGGGCGCGCCGCTGCGCGACGACAACTTCCGATGGAAGAGCGTCGACCAGTGCGCCGCGGCGGCAGGTCCGGTCTACGAGCTGCTCGGCGGGAAAGGCAAGCTGATCGTCAAGCACCCCGACTGCGGCCACGATTTTCCCCAGGAGCTTCGTGAAGGCGCGTACAAGGTGATCGATTCCGTGCTCCAGGCGGGGCGGTGATCAGCACGAATAAACCGCGGCGGGTTGAAGCCGCACCCATACCAGGCTAGAATGAACGCCCGCATGACGTTTCGATTCACGGCTCACCCATGAAAGGAGCGACTACAATGATCGCGGTTATCAAGGCACTTCCGCTGGTTCTCCTGCTTCTGGCGGCCGCGCCGGGGGCCAAACGGGACAACGGCTTGACCGAAAAGGAGAAGAAGGCCGGCTGGCGGCTGCTGTTCGACGGCAAGACGACCAAGGGATGGCGCGGCTACAAGATGAAAAAGATGCCGCCGGGATGGAAGGTGATCGACGGGGCCCTGGTGCGGGTAAGCGGCGGTGCGGGCGGCAAAGGCGCCGGCGGCGGCGACGACGTCATCACCGTCGAGCAGTTCGATGACTTCGAGCTCCGGCTCGAGTGGAAAATCGTGGACCGGGCCGGCAACAGCGGCATCATCCTGAGGGCCTCGGAAGACGCCGTGACTTCCTGGCATACCGGGCCCGAAATGCAGATTCTGGACAACGCGGCGTATCGCGGCCGCGACGTGCGGCAGTTGGCCGGGGCATGCTACGACCTGTACGCCCCTGTCAAAGATGTATCGCGGCCGCGGGGCGAGTGGAACGCGGTCCGAGTTGTGGCCAACGGCCGCCACGTCGAGCATTGGCTCAACGGTGTGAAGCTCCTGGAGTACGAGTTGGGCAGCGACGACTGGAACCAACTGGTGGCCAAGAGCAAGTTCAGGAACATGAAACACTTCCAGAAGCCGCCCATGAAAGGTCACATCTGCCTACAGGACCACACCGCGCGGATCGAATACCGCAACATCAAGATCCGGCCGCTTCGCCGGAAGACGAAACCGTAGAGGCTGCCCTCTCGATCGCGCTGAAGCCGCCCAGATCGGCAAAAAAGACTGACGGAAGGAGGAGCACAAAAGTGCATCCGACCTCTGCCCGCCAGGACGGTGCCGGCGGGAGATGCGAAACGAAGACGATGACCCGAGCCTGTTCATGTTCATAAGGGAGCAAGAGCGATGTTCTGCCGAGCCACCCTCACGGTGTTGGTTGCGTGGACGACGATCACGGCGGAAGCGGGGATCTACTATGTTGCCCCCGACGGGAAGCCGGAAAACGATGGTTCCCCGGAAGAACCTTGGCCCTCGGTGGAGTATGCGCTTTCCCGAGTCGGCGGCGGGCACACCGTCCTGGTGAAACCGGGCATCTATCGCGGTCCCATTCAGATTGCGAGGCAGTACGGGGGTACGGAAGCGCAGCCGACCGTGATCAAGGCGGAAGCCAAATGGCGGGCGGTGATTCTGGGGGCCGAGTACCACGTCATCTACACTGCGGACCGCTGCGACTGGGTCACGATCGACGGTTTCGAGGTCATGGGAGGTCGCTACGACGGGGTGAAAATCAGTGGCGACTACAGCGTCGTGCGGAACTGCTGGGTGCACAACAATCAGGCGATGGGAATCGCCATGCACAACCGCAAGGGCGGGACCATCGAGAACAACCTCATCGAGTTCAACGGCAGTCACGTCCAGTTCGACCACGGCGTCTACGCCGACGGTGACGGATTGACCCTTCGCAACAACGTCGTCCGCCACAACGCGAGTTACGGACTGCACCTCTATCCCTCGATCAAGAACTCACGCGTCGTCAACAACCTGGTGTACGGCCAGGTCCGCCGGCGGGGGATCATCGTCGCCTCTCCGGAAGGCGGCGGAAAGAACCTCGTCGTCAATAACACCGTGGTCGAGGACCAACCGCTGACCCTCTGGAACGGCAACGGCGAGGTCGTGGTCAACAACGTCCTGGTGGCGGAGCGGGGAGAGGTCTTCTCGTTCGGCGAGAGCACGCAAAACGTTCTGGTGGACTACAACCTCTGCGTGCCCAAGTCCACGCGCCAGGGGCCACACGGCCTTACCGGCGATCCCCGGTTCCTGGACCGGACCAAAGGCGTGTTCTGGCTGCGCCAACGCAGCCCGGCAATCGGCAAGGGCTCGCCACAACATGCGCCGAAGACGGATTTCTGGGCCCGCCCCCGCCCGCCCGATCGACCCCCCGATCTGGGCGCCTTCCCCTTCGAGTCGGTCTTGACCCGGGAGCAGGCTCGGGCCGGTTGGGATCACGGGTGGGCGTATCACCGCCACGGGAACAAGGCCGGTCTGCCGGACCCGTGGGCACCTTTTATAGCCAAGTAGCGGGCCCAGGCCTGCAACTCGCAAGCCTGTCATCCGCTGGGAGAGGTAGTCATGCGACTCTCGATCTTGATGATCTGCAAGAGACCGCTCCGTTGGCACGCGGTCCTGTGGGCAGCCGCGTTGATCGTGCCGGCCGTGAGCTCGGCGGAGGCCGAGGAACAAGAGGCGTGGGCCGTGCCGACCTTCGAGTGCCTGGGGCTGTACTACAACAGCGAAACCGAGCGGGGCACCTGCAACGTGCAGTACCGGCAGGACGACGACCAGCCATGGCGCGATGCCCTGCCGCTGGTTTACGACCCCCGAGAGCGGCAGTATCGCGGGAGCCTGGTGGGGCTCAAGCCCGACACGCAGTATCTCGTCCGGCTCACCTGCGGCGGCCGGAACGTCAAGCTCTCGGGCCGCACCCGAAGCGAGCAGCTCCTTGTCGGAAAGACCACGCATCTGCCGGCCGGCCAGGTCGACCAGCCCTTGCGGATCACGGAGCCGGGCACGGCAGACGCGTGGCACCTCGTCGCCCCGTCGCCGGGAACGAAGACGGTCGTCGACGTCTTCAACCTCCACGACCATTGCGTCGAGGTGGCGGCCGATTACGTCATTGTCCGCGGGCTCGAGTTGAAAAACGCTGCCCGGCACGCCGTTGTGATCCGCAAGGGCGTGCAGAACGTGGCCGTGGAAGACTGCCACGTGACCCGCTGGGGCCGGGTCGGCGGCGCCCGGGTCTGGGGCGTCTTTCACGGCTCCGACAGCGCGGTCTACGCCGAAACCGGCGTCGGCGGCCTGATCCTCCAGGGAAACCTGATCGAGCATCCCCGCAGCGGGTCGAACGATTGGGAGTCCGGCCACCCCGACGGCCCCCAGGGGATCACGCTGTTGAACTCCTCGGGCGGAAACGTCATCCGCTACAACGAGATCCGCTCGACCGAGGAGCACGGGTACAACGACGGCATCGGCGGCGGCAGCAACAACAGCTTCCGGGGAAGCCCCAACCGGGACTCCGACGTCTACGGAAACGTCATCACCAACTGCTGGGACGACGCCATCGAGGCCGAAGGCGCGAACATGAACGTGCGGATCTGGGGGAACTACATCGATAAGACGTTCGTGTTCGTGGCCACGGCGGTCACCTCCAAAGGGCCGCTCTACGTCTACCGGAACGTGTTTGCCCGCAGCCGTGTCTCCCACCAGGACTCCAGCGGCGGCATGATCATCAAGACCGGTGGCGGGACAAGGTCCCTCACCGTCGATGGCAAGCAGGTCCCCAGCGACACGGGACGACGGTATATCTTCCACAACACGACGCTTCAGCCGGGCGGTGCGCTGAACGTCTTCAGCAGCCACGGACTGTGCAACGCCGTCTGCCGGAACAACATCTTTCGCGTCCGCGGCCGTACCTACCCTTCCCGTGCCGGCGACGGCCCCGCGAACGATTTCCGCAACGACCTGACGGGCGGGTATCTCGCCGGCGGCTTCGTCCGCTCGATGTTCGTGCCGTCCGATCGGCTGGAATGGTTCCTGGCGCCGACGGTAAAGACTATCAAGTGGGGCAAGGTCGAGTATTCGCGCAGCGGCAAGGACTTCACCATCACGGACCCCGTCGTCCAGGTCCCCAACCCGGCGCTCGACGGGGGCGCGCTGGTGCCGGGCTTCAACGACGACTACCGGGGAGCCGCGCCGGACATCGGTGCGTTCGAGAACGGCAGCCCGCCGCCGCAATTCGGCCGCCAAGCGGCCCCCGGCTTCACCCGCGCGCCGTGGGAAACGCACTGACGGCGCGTGTGGAGCACCTCTCTGCTGCGTGGCCCTGGGAGAAACGGCCCCGGCGCTGCTGCGTGCAACGCGCGTCAGTCGCGTTCGTGAGGAGCCGGCAGCAGCGGAGCACGACCGGCAGCCTACTTCTGCGCCGCCGCTGGTTCCAGCCTGGGCCGCTTCGCCGTCGGGTGCATTCTGCCGAACTTGGCGTCGATCGAGGCCGCCAGATCGGCCAGCTTCCGGCGGAACGCCGCCTCGGTGACCTCGCGGTTGTTCTCGGCCTTGACCTCCGCGTCGGCCTTGAAGCTGAAGCTATGGGCGAGGTTGCCTCGCACCGTGTTGCCCCGCGCCTGGTTCTTTTTCTGGCCCAGCATCACCCAGGGCCGAGCCCTGCCCGGCCATCGACTGAAAGCCGTGTTGTCCTGAATCGTGCATCCCTGGGCGTCGCCCAGTGTGATCCCGTGCCAGTGGTTTACGCAGACCACGTTCTTCTCGACCACGAAGCTCAGCAGCGGCCCGTCGAAGAAGCCGATCCCCTGCAACGGGTTGGGAAACGGCAGATTGTCCTTCTCCCGGGCGAGAATGATGTTTCCACGGACCGTGATGTTTCGCAAAGTGCCTGTCCCCACGTTAAACAAGAAGGCCTGGATCCCGTCGTCGTGGTTCTGGTCGCCGTCCCTGCCGCCCACAAAGTTGTTCTTG
Source organism: uncultured Planctomycetaceae bacterium (assembly GCA_964618095.1). Lineage (GTDB taxonomy): Bacteria > Planctomycetota > Planctomycetia > Pirellulales > Thermoguttaceae > CAZUAM01. Next base: position 9,717 of record CAZUAM010000062.1, read on the forward strand.
ACGACGTTGTACTGGACGACCTGTCCGTCTCGGGTAACGCGGATGCCGTCGGCCGAAAAGTTGGCCACCACGTTCCCCTCGCACAGGCAATCGGGCGCGCAGAGGTTGATCCCGAATCGGGTGTTCAGGACGTAGTTGTTCCGCGCCACGTGCCCCTTGCCGTGACGGCCCAGCCAGATGCCGCTGGCCGGCTTCTCGACCCAGTCCTTGCCGGTCCAGGCGGAGGTGTCGAGCACCGAATAGATGAAGCAGTCCTGGACAACCAGCTCGGCGCTCTCCTCCCCGCCCCGTTCGCCAAGCATCACGAGGTTGCCGGGCAGACGCTTTAGCGGCCCTGGGGCAAGCGACGGCGAGACCGTAAGCCCCTTCACCAGCCACTTGCGCCCCTGGCCGATCTCGACCCAGCCGACCTGCGGGGCGTGCCCCTTCTCCGCGGCGATCGTGATCGGCCGATCGTTGTAGCCTCGCGCGATCCGGATCGCCCCGTGCCAGCCGGACCGCAGCAGCAGCGTGTCGCCGGGCCCCACCGGAGCGTCCGCCTTGACGGGCTTGCCGTCTTTGTCGCAGAGCTGGACGAGCCCGGCCGAGAGCACCTCCTCGACGGTCCCCCACGGCCGCTCGCTGCTGCCGTCCCCCCGGGGGCTTCCCCTGCTGGGATTGCAGTAGAAGGTCGCGCCATGGCTAGTGGCCAAGAGGCTGATCACAGGAAGCGCGAACACGAGAGTCTTGCCAATCACGTTTTCTCCTCCAAATACGGTTCTCTGGGATTCGTCGTGGCCAGTGCAGTATAGCGATTCGCCCGGCCCGCCGCTACGGTTCGGCCACCCGCGAGGCCCTTCGTAGTGATCGCATTCATGCGGTTCCTGGGAGCTTCAACGAGCGTCGCCTCGATAGATCGGGGTGCTACGAGCGCAGGTGAATCATTCCGATGAGCCCCTTTGCGGCCGCACGCGGGCTTGAGGCTGCTTGACAACGGGTCTGATCGGCACTACGATCAACTGCAAGCACCCAGAACCAGCGGGGGTCGTGGACACCGGGCATCAGTGACGGAGCGTAAAGGAATAAGGAATCCGTGGCGAAGAAGCGCTCGCAATCCATGATTCCGGTCGAGCAGATTTCATGTTCCGGCTCTCGCGACAGGAGTTGGAGAATTGGAGGTCACACATTGTGATGTCCAAGCCGTCGGCGAAGGTGGGATTGCGCAGACGCCCGTAGAAGAACCGTATTCCGCTGTGTCTAATGTGCAGACAGCTCGTACAACTTGCAGCCCCTTTTGCTCGCGGTCCTGGCGTTTCTTCTGGAGGAGGCGCGACTGTTTGCCTCGGTCCAGGAGTTGCTCGGCCGCAAGGATGTCCGAACCTATTCACAGCAAAGGACTTGTTTGGCGAGAATCACGGAATCAGGAAGCGTCTTCGGTCGACGGATTCGTCGGCGTAAGACGTGGATTGCGGGTTTGGGCCGAAACGGCCTACTAACAGAGTTGGATGCATAAGGAATGGATAAGCGATACCAAGTTTTCGTGAGTTCCACCTACGCCGACCTTCAGCAGGAACGCCAAAAGGTCATTCAGGCGCTGATGGAGATGGACTGCATTCCCGCAGGGATGGAGCTCTTTCCGGCCGCCGATGAAGAACAATGGCAGTTCATCAAGCGTGTGATCGACGACTGTGACTACTACATCCTGATTATCGGTGGTCGCTACGGCTCGCTGACAACTGAGGGCATCAGCTACACGGAAAAGGAATATGACTACGCAATCTCCATCGGGCTCAAGGTCCTCGCTTTCGTGCACGAACGCCCAGATGAGATTCCCGTGGGCAAGTCTGACATTGATCCCACCCTAAGAGAGAAACTGGATGGATTCCGTAACAAGGCCTCTCAGAATCGCCTCGTCAAGTTCTGGCGTACTGCAATAGAGCTTCCCGGTCTCGTTGCCCTTAGCTTGTCGAAAACAATCAAGGTCTCCCCAGCGGTTGGGTGGGTGCGAGCCAGCAACGTTGCTAGCGAGGAACTACTCCTCGATCTCAACGAACTGAGAAAGGAGAACAACCATCTCAGAGGAGCGGTAGCCGAACTTGAGTCGCGAATTGTCCCGGACGATACGGACCTTGCTTCGCTTGATGACCAATACGAGGTCACTCTGGAGTGGACATACCGCTCATACAAGAAAACGCAGAAGGCCACGGCAACTTGGGCGGAAATGTTCGCGAGCGTAGCTCCAGACCTTCTGGAGCATCCCGCCGACAACTCGGTGAATGTCCTACTCGGCTCCTCGCTTTACCGCAGACTGTATCCCGACGCAGATACGAGCGTGCGGATTCAGCACGACGACTTTCAGACAATCAAAGTCCAGTTCAGCACCTTGGGTCTGGTCAATGTGTCATACACCAAGACCGTCAAGGGAGGCATGGGGCTTTTCTGGAATCTGACGAAAAGAGGTCAACGGTTGATGACGCAGCTGCGCACTGTGAAGGCACCGTCCAACAAGTGGGATGCAGCCGACGCTTGACAGACGTAGGTTATGCTTTAGCATATCGTCATCGAAGAACAAATCAACGGATACACATCCGATATGCCATTATTCTTGAGGATTGAAGAAACCTTCTCAAAGTTGGGTGCAGCTGTGCCGCGATATGCTAAGGCGAGCGGCGGGAAGGGATTTACCGTCGGATTGGGGTTGTCGTCTTGTTGGGCGAGCGGAAGAAGGCAACTTACCCGTAGGATGGAATGGGATTACAGTAGGACGGAATGGCATTCCGTCCCGGTCGGATTACCAATCCGACCTACACGGTAAACCTTTTCCTGCCGCTCGCCTAAAGCATAACCTACCTCCACGTCACTATTGCCCGGGCCGCCGATACCGGTAGCCCCAGATCGTGCCGTCATTCCGCTCCCCACCGGCGGAGTCGAGGAAGACGACGCCCAGCTCCAGATCGTAGAAACCGCTTGTGGCCTGGCGGAATCTGCTAATCATGGACTTGACAATATGTCGAATATGATATATAATCAATGCGATGGACGGGACTGACAAACCGCTTGTCTGGCTGGGAGGTGAGGTCAAGACACCACCTTTCTCGCCGGAGGCACGCGTTGAAGCGGGGACGTTGTTGCGACAGCTTCAGCGCGGTGAGAATATCGGCTTGCCGCATTCCCGCCCGATGCCAATAATCGGTCCTCGATGCCATGAGCTGCGGATTCAAGACGAAGACGTCAAATGGCGGATCATCTACCGACTTGACCCGGATGCCGTGATAATTGGCGAGGTGTTCCCCAAAAAGACGGGCAAGACGCCCAAGAAGGTCATCGATGCCTGCAAGCAACGATTCAAGCGATACGACGAGGCAACAATATGAAAACGTCCAAACGCAAGAGACTTGAAGCCGGCGGCTGGAGAGTCGGCTCGGCGTCGGACTTTCTTCAGCTCACCGAAGCGGAAGAAGCCCTGATTGCGATGAAGCTGGCCCTTGCAGAGAATCTCAAGGAGCGTCGCAGGAAGCGGAAGCTCACGCAACTTCAATTGGGCAAACGGATTGGAACAAGCCAATCGCGAGTCGCGAAGATGGAAGCTGCCGATAAATCGGTGTCGGTGGACCTGCTCGTTCGCTCACTGTTGTCGGTTGGTGCATCCCGGAGAGAGATTGGCGCGGTGGTTGGTGCTCGTGTCGCCAACAGAAAGACTCCGCGCCGAGCGAAAAAGAAACTGGTCAGAAACTAGACAGCACCGTATGGCGTGTAGATCATACGCCTCTCACACGTCACTGCCGGCCGGCGACAGTTCCCTCTGCGCAGAGCCAACGAGCCCCTGCCGCAACCGCTCTTCTAGATGGACTTGCACGGTTCCGGGAATCTCGGCCTCCGTCGCCTCCCTTCGGCTGGCGCCCCCGGGCAGATAGAAACCTCCTGGGATCACCCTACCTCATTTGGCTTCGGAGGCATACCGGTACACCCAGATCGTACCGTCATCCCGGCTGTCCCCGGCGGAGTGGAGGAAGACGACGTTGAGCACCGGATCGTAGAAACCGTTTTTTGCCTGGCGGTTGTGGCCCAGTTTTTCGGGCACCGCAAGGGCCTCGTCGGCCCAGGCGTTGGTGCCGGGATCGTAGACGTAGACTCCGAGTCGCTCCGGCTGGTCGTCGTGGAAGCTGTGGAACACCAGCAGCACTTTGTCGCTGGAGGGATCGTAGACCATCACGACGTTTTTCGTGGGATAGCTGTTCGATCCCTTGCAGGGCGATCCCTTCGGCTTGGGATCCATCCAGGTGTTTTTCTTGAGGTCGTAGATCCAGAATGCATGGCCGCCGGGAGGGGCAACCGGATAGCTGCCGCCTCCGATGTAGATGCGATGGCGCTTGGAGTCGTAACAGGAAGTGGCGTCGATCCCGAAGGGAGGTTGGGGGCCGCCCGGTTCGACGCTCCGCCACTTGTTCGCCCGAGTGTTGTAGATCCATACCTCCTGGTTGCGATGGAGGAAGAATACCTGCTTTCGGCCGGGGAGGTAGATCAGCGTGTCGCCGCAGCCGCTGCGGGGGCCGGGCGTGCCCGTGCGCAGCCGGTTCCACTTGCCCGTGGTGGTTTCGTAGAACCACGGACTGGCGTCGGCCGGCGGCGGCTTGAGCCACCCGTTGCGCTGCGGGATCGCCCGTTGCCAGTAGGGATGCGTGTTCGGCATGCTCAGCAGGCGCCTGGCGTCGGTGTCGTAGGTGTTCATCTCGTAGCCGTGGACCTGCTGGGCCACCGGGACGAGGTCTCCGGAGGGCGTGGCCTCGAAGCCGTCGGCATTGAGTCTCAGGCGGAGGGTTTTGGCCGGTGCGCCGCCGTAGCAGCAGATCCAACGGTGGGCGTTGACGTCGTAGAACCAGAGATCGTCCATGTAGTGGCCGTCCGGCTTGGTGTAGCCGTGTTGCCCTTCGCCTTGGAGAAACGCGCCGCGGAGCTCCGGGGCCAGCGGCATCTGGGAGGTCCACGACCGCCCGCGGGCCCGGCCCCATTTCGGGTCCGCAGCGGCAGCGCCCAGCTCGAGCCAGGAATTGTCCTTCATGGCCTTGATCTTCTCGACGTGCGCACCCGGCTTGCTGGGCAGCGCGGCCAGCGGCCCCTGCCTAGCTGGGGCTTCGTCCGCGCCGCGCGTCACGTCCGAGGCTGCAATCGCCGCCATCGCCGCCATCACGGCCGCCAGCGTTCTCATGCCGTCTTCCTCCGTAGCCCCTGGTCCGGGCACGTGCGCACGAAGTGCAGTATAGGCCGAATTCTTGAGAAATCAACACCGGCGCAGCGAATTCTGCAGGCGAGGCGCCTGGATCTGGTGCTTCACCTGTCTTGATTCGTGGACCGAAATAAAGCCGAACCGGATGGCAAAACCAGCGGCAATCGATTACAGTGAAGCCTGGCAGGGGGGGACCAGAGGCAGTTTCGCTGCGTGGGGAGATACCAATGAGCTATCGACCGCTGAGAAGGCCATCGCTGGCGACGCTCGTTCTTGCGATGACAACCGCCGGCACAGTCGCATCCACGCAATCCAAAAGCGCAGAAACACATCCCAAGGACGCATCAGTGCGCCTCTTCGACGAAGACTTCTCGAAGCTGCCGGCCAACGAGTGGACTCCGATCCACAGCGAGGACAACTCCGGCGGCAAGCAGTTTGCCCGAGCGGTCTACGCCGACAACGTCAACCGCCTCTATCTCTGGGGAACCGGAGGCAAGATGCCGGCGCGAAACGTCTTCCTGCGCTACGAGCTGGAGAGTCTCGACCCCACGAATCCGACGTGGCTCCCGGCGTTTCCCCGGGCCATGGCGGGCAAGTGGACCGCCGAGGATTTCCCGCCGTTCCGGATCTACGGACAGAGCGGCCCCGACGGTTTGAAGTACGACGAGGGGCCCCGGCTGCAATGCGTCGGCGGATACCATGCCACCAACCGCGTCCGGTGGTGGGACTTCGACGGCCTGCTTCGCCCCAGTCCCATCCATACGTTCAATATGGCCTGCTGGGACTCCAAGCGAAAACGGATCGTCTACTACAGCGACGGCTGCACGTTTGCCCTCGACCCGGCGACGAACACTTGGACCGACCTGAAACCGAAGAACTATCCCTCGACCTGCCGGGCGGTCGCCTGGGCCAGCATGTGTTACGATCCGGCGCGCGATCGGATCCTGCTGTTCGGCGGCGGGCTGGCCACCAACCCGAGTGGCGGGGCGCCAACCTGGATCTACGATTGCGGCCACAACGTCTGGCGCCGCCCGAAACTGAACGTCGAGCCGCCGGCCAGGTGCAACGCGCCGGTCGTCTACGACGCGGCCCATCGTGTGATGATCATGTTCGGCGGATACAACCAGGCCGCGGCCCTGAGCGACACCTGGGCCTTCGACTGCGAAACGGACCGGTGGGAGCAGCGCAGACCGAAGCTGGCGCCACCGCCGATGTTCGCCCCGGCCACGGCAGCGATTCCCGGCGGCGGAAAGGTCCTGGTTTGCGGCTTCGATGCCCGGAAGGTCACGATCCATCATCAGACCAGCACCTCGGCCGTCAAGGACACCTGGGTCTATGACGTGGCCGAAGACAGGTGGACCCCGATCCACACGGGCCTGAAGCTCGCAGGCTACCGCTGGCTGACCGCAACCGCTTCGCTACGGCACGGCGTGGTCTTCCTGGCGGCCTTCGGACCGCAGCGACGGACCTACGCCCTTCGGTACGACCCGGCCATCCCGCCGGTGAAGATCTCGGGCGTACCGCCCGGCACGATTGCCTGGAAGTATCCCGAACAGAAGCTCTCCTTAGAGCGGGCTGCGGCACCGGACCGCGAGGCCCACGCAGAAAGGCTGACCTCGCTGCCGGCGAACCGGTTTGTGGATGCCAAGCCCCCGGGCATGCTGATCAGCAAGACCTGGTCCACGGCCGTAATCGACACCGACCGCAGCGAGGTAATCTACACCGGCGGCGGTCACTCGGGATACTCCGGGAACGACTTCGCCCGCTACCGTGTCACTGAGAATCGCTGGAGTCTCGATTTCCCTCCCCGCTTCCCGCCCTTCCTGGAAAGCACCAACGCCGGCATCTTCGGCTGGAGTTACGGGATGATCCCCTTCAGCCAGCACACGTATTTGTGGTACTGCTACGATCCGCTCTCCAAGACGGTGTTGTATCTCGCCCGCCCCTCCTTGTTCGACGGCGTGGACGTCCAGGTCGGCGACGATCCGGACGGCGCGTTTACCTACGAAGCCAAGAGGGACGGCTATGCAAGCTGGGTCTACGACCCGGCCGAAAAGAAGATGCACCGGCCGAGCTTCGGCCGGCCGTTTGCCAATCCGTGGCACCTGTCGCTGGCGGGAACACCGCAGGGTGTGTATGCGATGTGCAACAACCGGCTCTATCGAGGCAAGGTGGACCGCAAGACCGGCAGCGTCCGGTGGAAGCTGATCGACGCAGAGTTTCCCAAGCCGCGTGAGGAGATCCGCTATCACTACGAGTTTCAGCCGCTGCTGCACGACACGCGACGGGGCCGGTTGATCCAGTTGAAGGGCGAGGGCACGCACGTGGACGTCTATGCCCGCCCGCTCGCCGAGGGAGCCAAATGGCGACAACTCGAAACCCACGGCGCGGCGGCCATCGGCCGCGAGGCCGTCTACATCGCCCGGCACGACACCGTCCTCTGGCTGGCCGATAAGCAGCTTTTCGCCCTGGACTGCCCAACCAATCGGATGGCGGAGCTGAACGTCGAGCTGCCCGTGGGGCTCTACACGCACGAGTGCGCGCTGGTCTACGATCCGAGACACGACGTCTGCGTGGCCTTGATCCCCCACAGCTTCAGCGGGCCGATGCAGACGTTTCTGTATCGCTTCGATCCCAAGACGGCCGGATACCGTTGAGAGGATAACCATCGGAGATCCGATTTGAACAAGCGAGTCATGGAAATCACGGGAGGATCGGGAATGGGGTCGGAATGGGAATGGGGTCAGACTTGAAATATACACTTTGCTGCCTACCCTCGGCTTTCCCCGCCGCTCGGTGCGTGGTAT
>CAZUAM010000063.1:0-17595 GCA_964618095.1 uncultured Planctomycetaceae bacterium
GCCAACTAAGAGGAAGAATCCCGGTGCCGTCATGTCCAACACGCTCTACCTGCCCGAGTTGCGCGAGATGCTGGCCGAAAACGACGAGGCCGGCCTGAAGGAATTCTGCACCGCCCTGCACCCTGCCCGCACCGCGGAGTTCATGGAAGGACTGACGGCGGAGGAGGCCTGGGCCGTGTTGCAGCACGCGGAGCTGTCGCTGCGGGTGGAGATTTTCGGCTTCTTCGAGGAGCAGAAGCAGATCGAAATCCTGGAGAGGCTGAATCGGGCGGAGATGGCGAAGTTCGTCGGCAATCTGCCGCCGGACGATCGTGTGGACCTGCTCCACGACGTCCGGCCGGAAATCGTCGAGGAATTGATGCCGCTGATCCCCACCGACGAGCGACGCGACATCCAGCGGCTCAGCGCATACCCCGAAGATACCGCCGGGGCCGTGATGACCACCGAGTTCGCCCGGCTCAGCGAGGATCTGCCGGTGGACCGGGCCCTCAAAGAAATCGGACAGCAGGCCGAGGAGCTGGAAACGATCTACTATCTCTACGTGGTCGACGACGAGGATCACCTGCGGGGCGTGGTTTCGGCCCGGCAGTTGGTCTCCGCCATGGGCAAACCCGACCTGCTGATCGACGCCCTGATGGAACGCGACCTGGTCACCGTCAACGTGGCCGACGACCAGGAAGAGGTCGCCGATAAGGTCGCCCGCTACGACCTCTCGGCGATCCCCGTGGTCGACGACGAACACCACATGCTGGGGATCATCACCCACGACGACGTGATCGACGTGGTCCGCGAGGAGGCCACCGAAGACGCCCATCGCATCGCGGCGGTCGCTCCGCTGGAGGCAGGCTACCTGGAGACGCCCGTATTCGCGCTCACCTGGAAACGCGGCATCTGGCTGACGATCCTGTTCTTTGGGGCGATGCTGACGGCGATCGCTCTGGAGAACTTCCAATCGGACCTGATGAATCCGAAACTCAATCTGGTCTGGCTGGTGGCGTTCATTCCCCTGGTGATTTCCACCGGCGGGAATTCCGGCAACCAATCGGCCACACTGATCATCACGGCCCTGTCGACCGGCGACATCATGCTCCGCGACTGGTGGCGGGTGGTCCACCGCGAGTTGACGATGGGGCTGTTGCTGGGCGGATTCCTGGGCACCATCGGCTATTTCTGCGCCCTGCTGGCGGCCCCCGAGCCCCGCCTTCTGACGGCCACCGTGATTCCGATCACCCTGCTGTTGGTCATCCTCTGCGGCACGTTATCCGGCTCCTTGTTGCCGCTGCTGTTTCGTCGCCTCGGGCTGGATCCGGCCATGATGAGCAACCCCTTCGTGGCCGGGCTGATCGACGTGCTCGGCATCATTATCTACATGGAGGTGGCTCTCAGCTTGCTCCCGAAGATGACCCGCAGTGCGGGGTAGGAAGCAGAGCTTGGCGCAAGCGCGCGCCACCCCGACGGTCCATCCCGACCGCGGCAGGCCTGAAATCGGCCCAGCCGAACAAGCCGCACTCGGCCCGCCCGATCGATCACCGGCGGTAGCTGCCTCGGCTATAGCTGCTGGGCCCTCGCGAGTTGGGCGGGCGTGGAGGGCCGCCCTCTCCCGGCCGACGCGAAGACGACGGTCTGCCGGATGATGGCCGGCGACCGCCCCCCTGTCCCATGATCTCGGCCAGCTTCTCCTGCAAGCCGGCCGCACTCAGCCGCCCGTCGACCTTCAACACGCGAACCGTGGAAACCGGTTTGGCCGCCTCGTCCAACTCCACGATCTTCGCCTTGACGTCGTCGAACAGGTAGCCCGGGGCCGAAATGATCAGGGCGTTGGAAAACTCATCGATTCCGATGGAGAGCTGCCCCTTCCACCGGGGCATCTTCGTCACGCCGCCGTCGCCGAAATTGTACGTGACGCTTCTTTCCGGCCTCGGCTGGCCCTCCCGCAATGCCTTGTCGTTGGAGCTCAGCAGATCTCGGTAGACGTCTTTCAGCGCCTTCTCAACCACTTGTGCCTTGGCATACCGGAGTAGGACGATCTCCGTCTTGCGAACCGACTGGGTATCGGGCGGCTCGGGCATGTCGTACAGCTTAATCAACTCATCGATCGTCTTCAGTTGCCCCGGGTCGGCGTTCTGGACCAGAATCGTGTTGGTGTCGTCATCGGCGATGAACTTCACCGGCTGCCGCTTCGAGAGCCGGGCTCCACCGTCGTCCCCCGTGCCACCGCCGGATCTGTAGCCCCCCCAGTAAGGGTCGTAATACATCCCTCTCCGCCCCCCCTGTTCCTCTTCCTCGAAGAAGTCCTCCAGGTTCCGCGCGACGTAATACGCGATCGCATACTTCAGTTGGAACACCTTGTAATCTCGACGCGGGGGCGCGTACCGGTTCAGCACGTCTTCCAACGCATCGAGAACCTTGGGGTCCTCACAGGCAATAATCACGCGTCCGTCGGGCCCCCAACTAATCCTCACCGGTGCCGGTGGCTTGCCGGAACTGTCTGCGGGCTCCGGCGAGACTGCCGTGCCAGGGTCTCCCTTTCCGGCGACAGGCGGAACTTTCACAACAGGGGCGTCTTTCGTGGGGTCCGGCGAGGCCTCGGCACCGGGGGCACTCTTTGCGGGCTCTGGTGCGACTTCGGCACCGGCGTCCGCTTTTCCGGCGTCCGGCGGCAAGACTTCGCTAGCGGTCTCCCCTTCTGCGGGCTCCTCCTGCGAGACCTCTCCGCCGGCGCCCTCCCGGCTGAGCTGCGCAAATCTGAACAGGGGCTGTGCGGTCGCCTGCGTGGTGGTAACTTTCGCCGGAGACGCCGGCTCGCGGCTCTGCTCTTCGGGGATCGCCTCCTCCGGTTTTTCGGGGGGAATCAAGATCAACGGATTGGGCGACGTCCAGGTGCGGCGGATTCGCTCGATCAGCGCTTCCAGCTCTGCCCCGCCGCCGGTGTCGAGCACCCGCACCGTGTCGGGGCTGCCGCCTTCGGCGGGGATCTCGCCCAGCTTGGCCAGCAGGTTCTCCACCTCCTCAAGCTCAATCTCGGTGGCCCACATCAGCAGCCTGTTGTATTCCAGGTCGGCGTCCACGCGGAACTGGTCCGACGCGTCCTTCGGATCCGGGGGCATTCGACTCGTGTAGGGGTAGTAACTGTACCTGTCGTACCCTTTCTCTTTTTCCCCGGCGCCCAGCATGAACTCGATGGTGCCGGCGACGTGGTCGGCCCGAAGTCGCCGCAGGTGCCTCACGTAAAAACTCCGGGCACTGCCGTCGAGCGTCTCCAGCAGCTTGCTGATCTTTTCGTGGTCGGCCGGGGAACCGGTCACGATAATCGCCCTGTTCGGCTCGTCCACGGTCAGCGTGGTGTGAGGCTCCAGGGTGCCCATCTCATCCAGGGTCTTGACCACCGGCTCCGGGTCAATGGCCGCCAACCGGTAGACGTGGAGAACGGAACCGTCGCCATCCTTTGGGGGCAGCTCGCGGAGATCGTCCAGCAGATCCTTGACCTTTGTCACCTCGAACTCGTTGGCCCACAGCACCAGGGCGTTGTTCTTCACGTCGGGCTCCACGCGGAACGTGTCCGAGGAACCCCGCGAGTCCCTCCGATACCGCGAGGAGGAATAGTCGCCGAAGGGGTATCCAAAGGGGCTGTAGCTCCGCCTGCGGTCGGAGTCGTCGTTCTCCTCACTTCTACCCCCACCCATCATGAAGGTCACGGTCTGGGCAACCGACTCGGCCCGCAGCCTCTTCAGCGGAATCACGTGGCAGCGTCGGCCACCCCCGTCGAGCTTGTTCACCAGCAGTTGGATCGCGGCGTGGTCGAGCAACCCGGCATGAGCGATAATCAGCCTGTTCGCCTTATCCACTTCCAGCCGCGTACGGGGATCGAGGCTGCCCAACTCTTCCAGGGTCTTGACCACCGGCTCGGGGTCGATCGTCTCCAGCCGGTAGACCTGAGTCCGGGCCAAGAAGGCCGCCGTAGAATCCGACTCGCTGGGCGGGAAATCCAGGGCGCTGATGGTCTGGGCGATAATCACCATCTTGTCGGGCGGGGCATAGGCCAGAATGCTGTTCTTGCGCTTGTTGACGATCAAGCTCACCTGCGTCTGTCGCCTGGTCGGGGCGGCGCCGCCCGGTTTCTTTGCCTGCTGGGCCATCTGCTGCATCTTCTTCCTCTGCTCCTGCATCTGCTTCTGCATCTGCTGCTGCATCTGCTGCACTAGCTGGGGGTTCATCGAGCGGGAAGGGGCGCGGCTCGATCCCGACGGCATCCCCAGCAGCGCCAACACTTGCTCCCTGACGTCCTCGGCACGCGTGTGCTTCAGCACGAACTCCCGCACCACCTCCTCCTGCTTCTCGGGGGATTGCTCATCTTTGAGGAAGTCGCGCAGCACGCGCAGATTGACCACCGCGTCCATCGCCTCCAGACGATTCGTGGTGCTCAGCGGTATCAGCGTCGCGTGGGCGCCGAGGATCGGCTTGAGCTCCCCGACGGCCTCACTCGCCACCAGCGAGTCCAGCGTGAAACAGACCCTGACGAACTCGTGCGGATCCCGCTGGTCCAACTCCTCCGGCTCGACTCGCGGCACCATGCTGGCAGTGAGCTTCTCCAGCTTCACCACGCAAAGGGACTCCCCTTGGCGGACCATCGTGAAGCCCCGGGCGAGCAGGCGGGCGTTGATCATGTCGCGGACTTCGTCCAAGTCGTACCTGCCCTGGGTGATCAGGTTCAGATAGTCGCCGGGCAGCTCCTGCCAGTCCAGGCTCAGACCGGAGATCCGGGCCAGCCACAGAAGCACGTCGGGCCACGGGTGGCCGGTGAAGTTAAGCCTGACCTTGCCGTCCGGGCCGAGCTTCATCTTCCTGATTACGTCGGGGTCGGCCGGTTCGGGCGGGTCAGAGGGACGCGGGACGGTCTTGGGACCTTCGTCCGGCTTCTTCTTCTCGTCGCCCGACTTTCCCTTGTCTTCACCCGACTTGCCGTTGTCTTCACCCGACTTGCCCGCCTTCTCACCCGACTTGCCCGGCGGTCCGTCCGGCCTTGGCATCCCCTCGGGCCCGCCGGGGCGCCTCGACCTGCCACCGGTCACCGGTGCGAACGGCCCCGTCTTAACTGGACCATTCAAGCCCCTGACTTCCACGGGTCCGCCATCGGAGCTCATGATGACGGTCTTGACTACGGCCGGTGCTTCCGGCTCTTCCTCTACCTCCTGAGCCAGAAGCGTGCCCATTGGCACCAGGATGGCCGCAACAAACAGCGCGCCCTGGAGGACTCTGTTCCGTGCAGACATAGTTTTCTCCCCTATTCTCGGCTGCCGCGAAATGCACTTCCCCTCCAGTAGCCGGATAAACCCGAGTATCATTATCGCTGTTCTCGATTCAGAAAGCAACCGCTCAAGTACCCATTTTCCCTTCCAACTGGGGTCTTCCCGGTGGACGAGTGGGGCAGTCCGGCCCGCGCCGCCCAATCAAACACCCCTCCTGCCCAATTAGAGACGTTATTGCAGGACAGGCGGTTCCGGGGTCTCGCTGGGATTCTGCTCCGGCCGCATGCTGCGGTCCCGGCGGAGGCATCCGTTTGGTTTTTCCAGACAGACTGGAGAACTGCACAGAGTTTACCGATTATTCGTGTTGCGCAGATAATGCCGCCGCGCTGCGCCGGCGTGTACCCCGTCGTGCGACTGCCCCAAAAACGACGTAGAAGAGGCTCAAATGGCTGCGACTAAAAGACTTATGAGATTCGCTGTCTGCTTGGTATCCGCCGGATGTATGGCGATTGCACTGGCATGGTCCGTGCTGGCAACAGACCCCCCGGCGGAGGCGCAACAGGCCGCCCCGATCCCAGCCAAGCCGATCCTCAAGGCTTACCGCTGCCCACCCGCTAGCGCCCAGGCGATCGCGGAGCGGCTCCGCCAGGAGTTCAGAGGCGTCCCGGGTGTGCGGATTTTGGCTGACGACCGGCTGGGCCAGATCCTGGTCCAGGCCCCGCCCCAAGTTCAAACCCAAATCGCCCGGCGTCTGACCCCGCCGCAGCCGAATCTCAAGCCGCAGACTCCCCAAGGTGTCCGAACAACCCCGCAGACGGTCCCGGCTTCGCCCTTAGCAGCCCCCAGGGCGCAGTCCGTACAGCTCCGCTACACCGCGGCGCGGCAGATCGAATCGGCCCTGGTCGCCACGCTGGGCAAGCGGCTGACGCCGGTCCTCGGCGGAGGACTGGCGGTAAGAAACTATCGCCTGGCCTTGCCGGGCGGTAGAAAGATCGACCTGAGCATTGATTATCAGACCAATCTGGCCACGGTGCGAGGGACGGGAGTGGCGGTCGATTCGTGTGTTCGTCTGATCCAGGCCCTGGACAGCCCCCGGCCGCCGGCAGGCCGCAGCGTGCGGCTGGTTTCGCTCCAGACTTCCAGTCCGGCAAGCGTTCGGCAGGTGGCCGCTGCGATTCGCCAGGGCGCCCCGAGCCGCCCGCAGGGTCAAATGGTCACCACGTTGTTCCAGCCGGGGGATCAGCAACGGGAAGAGGAAGAACCGGAAGCCTTTCCTCCCGGTCAACCTCCCCTGCCAAATGGCGCCCTGCCCCCAGCCAACGGCCAACTGCCGGAAGGGCTGCCGCCGGGAGGCGGTCTGATCGGGCCGGTACAGATCGAGATGCTCCCAGGCCTGGACGTGCTGGTGATCACCGGGCACCAGCGCGACGTGGAGCAGGTGATGCAGATCATCGAGCAGGTTGAGAAGCTCAGCGCCGAGACCGAGCCGGTGATCGTGGTCCACCGGCTGCGACACGTCAATTGCGAGGCCCTGGCGGAACTGATCACCCCGCTGTACGAGGAAGTCTACGAGCCGCGGCAGGGAGGCGTGAGCATCACGGCCCTGGTCAAGCCCAACGCCCTGCTGCTGGTCGGACGCCGCGAGAACGTGAAGACGGTCGCCGACCTGGTCGGCCGGCTGGATCGCCCGGTGGCGCCGGAGACGCAATTCTACGTGTTCCGTCTCCGCTATGCGCCGGCCGCGGCCGCGCTTACGACCGTCAACGAGTTCGTCGGCGAGGAGCCGACCGGCCTGGCGACCAGGGTAGTGGTCACGGCCGACGTCCGCTCCAACGCGCTGATCGTGCAGGCCAGTCCCCGCGACATGGCCGAGGTGGCCAAGCTGATCGAACGGATCGACACGCCCGTCAGTGAGGCCGTCAATGAGCTGCGGGTGTTCGAGCTGTACAATTCGCGAGCCGAGGACCTGGAGGGGATCCTGGAAGATGCCATCAGCGGCCAGGGCGCCCCGGGCGCCCCGGGCGCCCCGGGCCAGCAGGCCGAACAGAAGCAGACCATGCTTCAGTTCCTCACCATCGATACCGAGGCCCAACGCCGCCTGACCTCGGGGATCCTCACCGACGTGCGGATCACGGCCGATCCCTCGGCCAACACCCTGCTGGTTTCGGCCCCGGCCCAGAGCATGGAGCTGCTTGAGGCGGTGATCCGCCAACTGGACCAGCCCCCGGTGGCCAAGGTCCAGATCAAGGTCTTCACCATCGTCAACGGCGACGCGCCCACCTTGAGGGCCATGCTGGAGACCCTCTTCGCGGCGCCCACTGCCGGTGAGCCGGCGGCGCAGACGGCGGCCCAGGCGGGCGAGAGTTCCCTGGTGACGCTGCGGTTCGTCGAGGACGTGCGGACCAACAGCATTATCGCCTCCGGCACCGAAGGCGACCTGCTGGTGGTCGACGCGATCCTCACGCGGCTGGATGAGAGCGAGGTCCGGCAGCGGAAGACCGAGGTCTATCGCCTGAGGAACGCCCCGGCCGCGGACGTGGCCAACGCAGTCAACCAGTACCTCCAAGACGAGCGAGCGGTAATGACCGAGATCGCTGAGGCGATGATGAGCCCCTACGAACAGGTCCAGCGCGAAGTGGTGGTGGTCCCGGAGCTGGTCACCAACAGCCTGATCGTCAGTGCCACGCCGCGGTTTTTCAAGGAGATCATGGACCTGGTCAGGCAACTCGACGAGCGGCCCCCGATGGTCATGATCCAGGTGTTGATCGCCGAGGTATCGCTAGACGATGCCGGCGAGTTCGGCGTGGAATTGGGCTTGCAAGATTCGGCGCTGTTCGACCGCAGCTTGCTCACGGATATCGGCAATATAACCAAGACGACCCAGACACCGGCTGCGACCGGGACGAGTGTTATCACCGTGACCGAGCAGGTCATCCAAACCGCTAACAACCAGCCCGGATTCAATTTCAACAACAACCCACTCGGCAATGCCGGCAGCGCAGCAGCGCTGGGCTCTGCCCGTCTGTTTGCCTCCCAGGGCCTCTCCCACTTCGGCGTGAGCCGGCTCAACAGTGAGCTGGGATACGGCGGGCTGGTGCTCTCGGCCTCCAACGACATCGCCAGCATCCTGATCCGGGCGCTGAAGGAGAAGCGGCGACTGGACGTGCTCAGCCGGCCGCAGATCATGACGCTGGACAACCAGCCGGCCATGATCGTGGTGGGCGAGCAGGTCAGGATGCAGACCGGGATGACAGTCACCCCGGAGGGGATGATCGAGTTCGGATTGGAGGCGACGCCCACGAACGTGGGCATCATCTTGGGCGTGACCCCGCGAATCAGCCCCGACAACGTGGTGATCATGGAAATCGACGCCGTGAAATCGGAAGTGGGGCCGGTAGAGCAGGGAATCCCGATTGCCATCGCGGCCACCGGCGAAGAGGTCCGCTCGCCGTCGATCAACACGACTTCGGCCCAAACCACCGTGGCCGCCGCCGACGGCCAGACGGTGGTCCTGGGCGGGCTGATCACCAAGTCGAAGTCGTCGGTCAGTCGCAAGGTGCCCGGCTTGGGCGACATTCCGATCGTGGGCGCGTTGTTCCGCTACGACGCCGAACTCGAGGAGAAGACCGAGCTGTTGATCATCATGACCCCGCACGTCGTCCGCACCGAAGAGGACGCCGAATTGATTAAGCAGACCGAGGCCGCCCGGATGCACTGGTGCCTCTGCGACGTGCTGAAACTGTCAGACGATCCCGGGTTGCGCAGCCGAAGTGACGAGTGGCTCGATTCGGAAACCAACGTCGTCTACCCGGACCTGGAGCCGGGCGCCGAGACGATCCCGCTGCCCAACCAGGTACCCGGCCAGCGGCCAATCATCTCGCCGCCGGGCGGCGGGCCCTTCGTCCCGGAGTCGATGCCCGCGCCCAACGGCGGCCTGCCGCAACCCACCCCGGCGGCGCCGCCGGGCGAGCCGCTGGAGGCGCCACGTCCGGAAGCCGCCTCCGGCGCCGGCCGCGGCAGACCGCGGCCTGTGCCCAACGGCACGGAGCAGAGTCGGCCTATAGCGGGGCGGGCCGGTTATCAACCCGGGGTTTACCCGGCCGGTGGTCAACAGGCGGCCTACCAATGGGTCGGTGCACCCGCATCCCACCCCTACTCCGCTCCCCGCCCGGCCGGGGGCACATATCCACGCGCCGCCGATGGGAGGGCTGTCCAATTGGGTTACGCCGCACCACCGCAAAATCGGTGGCCCGCCGGCGCACCAGCACAGCAACGTCAGCCCCCTATGGCTCAACCGGCACAGTATTACCCGCCCTATCAACCACCAAGGGCCCGACCAGCGAACTATCAGCCTTATCAACCACCAACGGCTCAACCAGCGAACTATCAGTCTTATCAACCACCAACAGCTCAACCAGTGAACTATCAGTCTTATCAACCACCAACGGCTCAACCCCCCACGCCGCAGATGCCGTTGTATCGCTAATGCCATGAAAGGAAACGACATGCCCGCCCTCCCACGACTCCTCTACCTGCTGCTGCCGGCGGCAACCCTGGCGCTGCTCTCCGGCTGCACGCAACTCGATCTGAAGAAACCGCTCTCCTGGCCGTTTGCCTCGGAAGACAAGCCGAAGGAGCCCGACCGGGTCGTAGCCGTTTGGAACGACACCGTGCTCTACAAGGCCGACCGCCCGCCCGAGCGCGGGTTCGGCGGGCGGCTGATGTTCTACGGCAGGGAGGGCGACGAGCCGATCAAGGTCGACGGCTCGCTGGTGGTCTACGCCTTCGACGAAGCGAGCCGAGATCCCAGCAATGCCAGGCCGGATCGAAAGTACGTCTTCCCCAGGGAACACTTCGACATCCACTACAGCAAGTCAGAGTTGGGCCATTCCTACAGCGTCTGGATTCCCTGGGATGAGGTGGGAGGAGAGCAGAAGGAGATCAGCCTGATCACCCGCTTCCTCCCGGCCAACGGGGCCCCCCTGATCGGTGAGCAGGCGGAACACCTCTTGCCGGGCAGGCCGCCACAGCCTGCACGGAGGGAGTTGGCCCAGCAGGTCCACCAGACACCGGCCGGGGAAAGACAGGTCCGGCCCGTCTCTTACGAGGCCCCCATCGGAGCCGGAGAGTTTCAGGGTCCCGCGGATGGCGCGCCGCCGCAGCGGATGTCCAGCACCACGATCTCCATCCCGCCCCGCTTCGGCCGCCAACGGCCGGTGGCTACGATCGGACCGCGAGCCGCCAAGCGGGCAATGATTCTCCGTCCGGGGTCCGCCAATCCGGCTCCTACGGGGCAACCGGCGGAGGCACAGGCGGTTCCGCAGCAGCGTCCGGGGCAGGCAGTTCCGGCTCAGCAGGGGCCACTGCCACCACGAGCTCGTTTCTCACCTGCCCGATCCCGGCCTCCAGCCGCGCCAATTGCTCAGCCAAGGCGCGGTCATACTGCGTGGCCACTACGCCCCGCAACGTCGCCGTCCGCCCCTGGATCACAACCTCCACCGGCGAGACAACTTGGACCCGTCGGGAATTCGACAGCCGCTGGGCCAGCGCACTACTGACCCGGGTGGGCGCCACAATAGGGCGCCTGAAGCCGACGCCAATCGAGGCGCGGATCTGCGTCGTGCTCCGCCGCCTGCCAGCGGCAGCCCGGCCGGCTGCTCCGGGCCGATTCGCTCCGACCGTGCGGTTCCGACCCCCTCCTTGCAGTCCCGACCCGGATTGCAGTCCCATCCGTCCTTGCTGCCCCGTGTTCTGGCCGGCCTGGACGCTGCCGACGAAGCCTTGCATCTCCTGGCTGCTGGTCCCGACAAATTGCCCCGGCTGGCGACCTTCGCGGCTGAATCGCGCCGTAGAAGAGACGAATTGCTGGGTTATCTGCTGTAGACCGGTCACCAACTCCGACGCCTCACTCGTACTACCCGCCACCTGCCCGGTCTGCCCGGTGCCGGACGCAAAGTTGCGTGAACCCGCGGTCACGCTCCCGCCCAGGGTGCTGCCGGTCCCGAACAGGCTCCGATTCGCTTGGCCCCAGACCTCCGCCCGGGTGCACAGCATGCCCAAGAATACGAGAATGGCCGCAGGTAGATGGATTCGCATAGTGACGCCTCCTGTTCGAGTCCCGTATCGCCTCTGCTATCACCTATATCGTACCAAAACGGCACTCTATATCGTACAGAAACCCCGTCAAGTTGGCAAGGTTCCGTGGGCATGCCCGAAAGGCAACCGCCAGAAGACCACCCTACAGGGTGGATCCCGGCAGGCGCCGGCCCCCTCACCCGGCCGGATCGGCAGTTCCCCAGGCCGCAGGCAAGGCAACACCTTAAGGGGGCGTATAGATACACCTAGATTGCAGTTGGGCAACGATTTCCGCGGAGCGGGTACCCAGGCCCCTGACCTCGAAACTCCGCGACCCGGGACCGGTTATTTCAATGCGGATCTCGACACGATCTGGGGGCAGACACCGCTGCACCCGATCGGCCCATTCCACCAGCGTCAGGCCGTCGCTTTCGAAGTATTCCTCGGGCCCCAACTCCAGAAACTCGTCTTCGTCACGGACCCGATAGGCATCGAGATGGTAGACCGTCCGGCGGCCGTGGTACTCCTGAATCAGCACGAAGGTGGGGCTGACCACCTCCCGGCGGTCGATCCCCGCGGCCGCGGCGATCGCCTGCACCAGTCGGGTCTTGCCGGCGCCCAGGGTGCCGCACAAGGCGACGGTGGTTCCGTCGGGGAGCACTTCGGCCAGGGCGACTCCCAGGGCCACCGTGGCCGCTTCGTCGCCAGCGTGGTAGGTGAAGCGACTCATTCACGGATCACTCGGAATCGTGGCCTTGCCCATCGGTCAAGAGTCGTCCAACGACAAGTTCGCATTCTTGCGTTCGGTGGTAGCCCCACCCGGGAGGTCGGAGTTGGACCCGTCGTCATCCCCGGAACCCCTCCCTCCCGGGAGGGGCTATTCTCCCAAAGTGCGACGTTGTTGCCCGACAACCCCTCAGTCAAACCCATGTTGCCAGCCTCGCGGCGCCAGCTTCCGCTGCCCCCCTTGAGCGTCTGCCTGCCATAGGCCCGGCTCGGAGATGAACTGGCCGATCACCGTCAGCGGCACCTGCAACGGCTGTTCCGCCAGCATCCGCTGGGCCTCTTCCGGCGGCACCGCCAAGATCAACTCGAAGTCCTCGCCGTCGCTCAGGGCGTGGTCCAGCGGGGTAGAGCCGTCGGCAAGCGTTTGGGCCAGCCGGCGCGCGTCCTCACTGACGGGCACATCCTCGGTCCGCAGCACGGCCCCGCAGCCGCTTTCTTCAGCAATGTGGCCCAGATCCCTGAGCAGTCCGTCGCTGACGTCGATGCCCGCCCGCAACTCGTAACGCTCGTTCAATAGCAGGGCCTCCCGGATCCGGGGCTCGAAGTCGAAGTGCCGGCCCAGGATGCTGCCGCCGAACGAGCCGGTCACCACGATTAGGTCGCCGGGCCGGGCGCCGCCGCGCCGCAGCGGCCCATCTTCGGTAACCTCGCCCAACAGCGTGATGCTCACCGCCAGCGGCCCGTCCCAACTGTTCGTGTCGCCGCCGGCGATGGCCAACTGGTATCGCTCGGCCAGCGGCAACAGGCCCTCGTACAAGGCCACGGCCAACTCGAATCCTCCCCGGCGGGGCAGAGCCAGGGCGATCACCGCGGCCAGCGGCCGGCTGGCCATGGCCGCCAGGTCGCTCAGGTTGACCGCCAGTGCCTTCCGCCCCGCCCGACGCGGATCGATCTCGCTCAGCTCGAAATCGACCCGGTCGGTCAGCAGATCGACGGTGATCACGCACTCGTCCACTTCGGCCAATTGCAGCACGGCCGCATCATCCCCGGGCCCCAACCGCAACAGCGGATGAGGCGGGAGCCGCTCGCGGAGGTGGGCAATCAATTCCGATTCCATTGACCTTGCGCAGTCATGCGGCCGGGCAACAGGAGGACATTTAGCCGGCGGGCTTGCCCGCCGCGACACGACTGGACATTTCTTCCGCTCCGCGCGGCGGGCAAGCCCGCCGGCCAAATGCTCGAGTCGCCTCGCTTCAGCGGCGAAACTCGACGCCGTAGGATTAGAATACCCTACATCAGAGGCGGAATCTACGTGAGCGCTCGGTTTGCCCGTTGTGCCCCAGTCTGGGGGTCGGGCTGGCGGCCTGGCGGCGAAAGGAACTGTGTCAAAAACATCGTCCGGCACGGCTCTACGGGATTCTGTTTTCCGAGATGGCTTTTTCGGACCGGCGGCTCCTCAGGGAGGTCGCTTGGTGGATTGATGCGTTCCACGCCCGAAGTAAGGAACCTTTGATAGGACACAATCCTTAGTTGAACAGCAACTGCCAAACGCTTGGGCGGGCATCGCCCTTGCAGGTCTGCATTACCCCAAAGTGGCCCACCATACCCACCATAGTAAGTTGGTAGTGCGCCCAACATGGGGGTAATGAAGGCCTGGTAGCGACCGTATTCTGAGAAATCCGAAAAGTGCCATTGCAGTTCCCGTCAAGTGGAGATACACTATTTGTAGGTTCACAGTTTGTACGTTCCGGATTGGTAATTGCAAATATGGGATTTGCACCTAGTACACGGAGCGTCGGCAAAGAATTGGACGCCTCTTGAGAAGTTGCGGAAGGGATTCGGTAGGTGATTGAGCCGGCATTTCGCGGCGGATGTGACTTCGCCTCGGACGTACCGCAATGGCCGCGGACCGGCGTGTCGGTTTCCGCACTGAGGCCGAGAGAAACGTCTGCGAGGAGTGCCGCTTTGCTCGGCAAGTGATCGCACTGAGGCGTGTCGACAGGTTAGACCCAAACGGTGGCGACTTACCCGGAGTGCCGCCTTCAGGAGCAAGACGTGGAAGAGCGGAAAGGCTCTGAGTCACGTCTGCACAAGAGGAGGCGGCTTACGCCTTTTACTTCATGGAGGAGGGAATGTGATGTTAGTTCTTAGTAGGAAGCGCGGCGAAACCGTGCGTATTGGCCAAGACAGCACGCTGACGCTTCTGGAAATTCGCGGCCAGGTGATGAAGGTTGGCATCGACGCACCGTCTTTGGTTCGCATTCTGCGTGGCGAACTGTGCGGTGGGGGCGGCTCGGCTGAGCCGGTTGATGACCGCGCTCGGGGCGATCCGATTGCCCTTGCCGTTGACTGCTGATCTTCAGCCTAGACTTGTGGGAGACTGGGGGAGAATTCGAAATGATCGAGCCATTGGCGGAACCGGGGGAAATAGTAGACCTAGCGCTGCTCGAAGAGGGGCTCCAAACACCACACACAACGCGTTTGGTCAGCACCAGGAATGTGCAGATCACCTGGCTGGTGGTCCCTCAGGGAGCGAAGATGCCGACGCATGAACCTCGAGGCGAAATCGTCCTGCATTGCCTTGAGGGTCGAGTCGCTGTGACCGCGCTTGCAGAATCCCACCAATTGAGGGCTGGGCAACTGCTTTATCTTTGCGTAGACGAACCGTTCTCGATTCAAGGCATCGAGCATGCTTCGCTGATCTTAACCGTCATCATGCCCATGCAAGGCGCCGCTGTGGAACTGATTGGTGATTGAGCTTGTCCCAAGTGGCAGGCTAAGGTAGGTCTCGCTCCGTGCTTTGCCTGCCGCCGCAGTTTCTGAAGGATACACTTGACCACACGTAGTCTGGAGATTTCAGAATGTCCACATCTATAGCGAGGGTGTTACCGATGCCGCGAACCGTCCGTATTACGCGCAACGAGTTTCTGGAAGATCGACAAGGGAGAACATTTGCCGACGTGCTAAGCGATCCTGAACAGCCGTTTGACGACGTGCTGGCCTTCTTCAATGACCCTGGGCGGCAGCGTCGTATGGAAGAGTCCGAGATTCATCACGACAGGCCGGCCTTAGCGGGGGTTGTCCGCGAACTCGAGGCTCAGCCCACAACCGATCGCTTCCTTGCCTCCAAGGACGCGCGTCGCACAAAACGTTTGCGACAAGCGGTGGGTGTGGTGGTTCGCATCATCATGGAGCAGCGCGGGTGGAAAAAGACGGGCAAGAAGGGCTCGTTGGGAGTTCGTGCGAATGTAGCCAAAGGCGCGAAAACGCCTGGAGCATACCATAACACGGGCGGGTTGGCATTCTGGTTCCTGCGCGCAGAGCGTTACAAAGGTACCAATGGAATGCCGTATCGCTCCGTGAAGGAGCGCGCCGAAGAAAGCGCGAGACGTGATGAGGAGTAGGTCTTGACCACCGTCTTGAGCGAGGCCTGCTTGCCTGATCAGCAATCGTTTTGAGATTTGGAAAGGAAGTCGGCACAAGCCGCCTCTTAGACGGGAAATCCTCCTTCTCACTCAATCGTGCTCAGCGACACGGTCGACTCCCGTTCCCAGAACCTCTCCGTATGTGAGAGCAACCCCTTGACTGGAGTAACGACCATGTTCGGTAGTGAGCCTGTTGCGGACAAAGCGATTCTCAAGAAGGTCAATCAACGGCTGGACAGGACTGGCCTAGGATCAAGGTGTCGGGTCAGCGTGACGATCTGTAGGGGCCAGGTGAGCTTGTCGGGCAACATTCAGTACGAACACCAACGGCGTCCCGCGCTGAAAACGGTGAGTGCGGTAGAAGGAGTTAGGGGAGTCGTGGACAACCTGCAATTACAGTCCCGAGACGCACACCGCAGATAGTTGGCGCCGAATTGCATGGCTGGGGGATCGTCGTTTGCGCACTACGCGCGCCGGACTCGCCTCTGTACCTCGCTCTCAAGGGCAGCGAATGTGGCTTCGTGGCGCTGGACCGTCAGTTGCAAAACGTGTAACAACCGCTTTGCAGTATATAGGTTACTCGAGGCTGGGTCCTGAGACGCAGATGCGTCCGCCCTAAGGACCAGTACCGATTACGAGATGAGCGATTCCATGACAACCTTTCAACTCGGAGCAAGACCATGAACACATTCCGTGTCTGGGTACGTCCCTTGGGAAGCGCCTGCCGTGTGCGAGTCGACGGCATCAAGAATACCGGATGGCTTCTCGATCGTCTCGCTCAAGCCTTCGTTTTCAAGACCAATGAGCCAGTGAACGAGAATGAAGCCTCCTCGTGCTACACCTTCCGAGTGGCGTACAGTTCTCAGATTTCTCGTCGCGGGTTCGAGAGACTGCTGGGTGCGATCCCAGAGGTGAACTTGATGTTAGACCCAGCGTGACTAGAAGGCTCTGAGAACCGCAGCGCCGACGAGGCGAGATCACATCATTGAGTGCAGTGAGATCCCCATGCTTCTTCTGGAAGACTGCTCGCATCACGGTTTCTGGTCTACGTGCTGCGTCGAGGGAGGATTGTTGTGTTGACCTGGATCTCGAACATCTGCCTTTACTTCGTGATAGATCTTCCCGGCAACGCTTGCAGAGCAACCCAGAACCTCGTGAGGAAGTGGTGGTATTCTCACTATCGATGAATGCCTATCAGATATGTCCGCCCGGCTTGTTGGGCCGGCTCTGAGTGTTTTTTCAGCCGTATCAATCGATGGCTGCCCATGCCGACCGCTTGGTGGCCAACCATATAGATGACGCACGAGACGCATCCACGCCCAGTTGTTGCCGGCAGCGAGGCCTTCTGCAAACGGAGAGTTTTCCTGCCCTTATTCACGGAGGTGAAGCTATGTATGCCTTGACGGTTCACAACGACCCTGTCCTTTTCCAAGGAATTGCGGAGGCGGCGACGGAGTGTCTAGAAAACAGCCCGTACCAAGCCGTAAGAAGAATCTTCTGTAGGTGTGACCACGGCATCCTTTCCCTGCAAGGTCACCTGCCCAGCTTCCACCAAAAGCAAGTTGCCCAAGAGGCCGTGGCCAAGGTCAAAGGAGTCGCCGAGGTAATCAACGAAATCGAAGTGGACTGAGGGAAACCACGTGTCGGTATTCACATATGCCGAGGCCAACTGGAATGGGCTTAAGCTCGTTACCAAGTTACGCCCCGGGGATGACCAGAAAGAGCGAATCCTGGCGGCACTCGGATTGACAGATGACCGTTTACCTGTCGTAGATGACGACACGCTCCACAGCTATTACGAGTACCTTTCCGAGAGCTTTTCATTTCCTTTCACCGCCCACTATCCACACCCGATGAACCCTTGTGACGAGGTTTGTACGAATGCACGGTTCTGGGACTTCTCGATCCGTCGAAGTCTGTCAGCGACGAGATCGATGGCATCTTCTGCAAGACTCAGAAAGCGGAGTTCGAGGCGAACCTGCCGCTGGTCGAGTTAAAAGTGTCGAAGGACAGTCCCAACTTCCAGATGTTCGAGGACTACTGCCACTGGTTCTGGACCTAGCGTTTCCGCTAGCCCGGATTATTCATAAACCGAGGATTGCTGGGGCATGAGCGGCGGGGAA
>CAZUAM010000064.1:0-17176 GCA_964618095.1 uncultured Planctomycetaceae bacterium
GCGAGCTAACGACCTACGCCGGCTTCGACCGCGTGGTCGATCAGAAGTGGTACGATTACGGGGCCAGCCAGGTCCGCGACCGCTAGACCTACGGCTACGACCGGGCCGGCAACCGCACCTACCGCGAAAACACCCTGACCTCGGGCAAGCACGAGTACTATGCGTACGACGGGATGTATCAACTTGTCAACTTCGATCGCGGCGACCTGAACCAGGACAAGACGGCCGGCTGCGGCCTTGCCTTTTGTATTTCTCCAGCAGCTCGGTCAGGCGGCGGACCACCTGGGGATGCTGTTTGTAGAGATTGTTCGTCTCGCCGAGGTCCCGGCTCAGATCGTAGAGCTGTCCGGGGGCATCCGGCTGGGTGATCGGCGGCTGGATGGGGATTCTTGCCCGGCTGTAATTCCAGCTTCCCGAGCCTTTGTGTGTGAGCAGCTTCCATTTTCCCTGGCGGATGGCGAACAGGCCGTCGCAGGAATGGTGGACGGTGGCTTCGCGGATCGGCCGATCCAACTTCTTGCCCAGCAGGGCGGGGAGCATGTTGTAGCTGTCTTCGCCGGCGCCGTCGGGGAGTTCGGCGCCCACGACGGCCGCGGCGGTGGCGATCAGGTCGGTCAGGCAGAGGACTTCGCCGCAGGTGGTTCCCGGCTTGATCCTGCCCGGCCATCGGGCGACCGACCTGAAAGACGAGGTGTCTGCTGACGACTTGGCGTGGATCGAGGCGGCATAGGCCCGCCAGCCCGGAAATCGGCCCATTTGCCGTTGGCCGGCCCGGAGTCGATCTGCGTATCGATTTGCACAGCCTGCGCGCCTTCGCTATTATGGTCGCAATGCGGCCCCGTGAGCCGGCCCGCGCGGAGGCCGGCTATCGGGGCGATTGCCAACTTCCACTGCTGTGGGCCGAAGGAGAACGCGTGATGCATCGACGCAAGATCATGTTCCCCGGCAGGTGGGCCTGCGTGGTGCCGGCGAGTCTGATGATCCTGGCAGCGGGGGCCGGCGCCGCACAGGCCGCCGCTGCCGGCTGCGTGTGTTATAATGGGTCGGAAGGGGTATGACACGCAATCTGCAAGGCTGGCGACGTGGCGGGACGGCCTTTGCCGGGTGATGTCGGCCGCAGTGATCTGTGCCCGCCACGCGGATCCGCTACTTGAGAAGGTGACCCCAATGAAACGTCACGTCAGCCGCCGAAATCTGCTTTGCCTCCTGGGTACCGCCGTCGGTCTGTTGCTCCCCTCGAGCGCGGCGGTCGCCGGCAAGCCCGCTATCGAGGGGTACGCCGACTACGACGCCTATCGTTTGCAGCTCGAATCGATCACCCAGTCGGAGTTTGCCACGCTCGAGTCGCTGGGACGTACCCGGGAGCAGCGCGAAGTCTACCTGTTGACGATCGGCCGCGGCAAGCCGGACGGCAAGCCGGCGCTGCTGATCGTGGGCAGTGCCCACCCGCCGCACTTGCTGGGCAGCGAGCTGGCCGTGCGGCTTGCGCGGCGATTGGCCGAGCAGGCCAAGACGGACAAAGCGGTCCGCAAGCTGCTCGATCGGGTCACGTTCTACGTGATCCCCCGGCCGGCACCCGACGCCTGCGAGGCATTCTTCCGCCGGCCCTATCTCGAGCGGAGCGAAAACGAGCGGCCCACCGACGACGATCGGGACGGCAAGCCGGATGAGGACGGGCCGGACGACCTCAGCCGCGACGGGTGGATCACGATGATGCGGCTGGGCGATCCGACGGGCCCCTACATGCCGCATCCGGACGACGCCCGGGTGTTGATCGAGGCCGATCCGAAGCGGGACGAGACCGGCCGCTACGTCGTTCACGTTGAAGGCCGCGACAACGACGAGGACGACGAGCAGGGCGAGGACCCGGCCGGCGGCGTGGCCTTCAACCGCAACTTCACCTTCCGCTACGGTTACTTTGAGCGCGGGGCCGGACCCCATCAGGTCTCGGAGGTGGAGACCCGAGCGGTGGCCGACTTCGCCTTTTCCCACCCCAATATCGCCGCCGTGCTGACGTTCACGCCCGAAGACAACCTGATGCGGCCCTGGAAGCCCAGCGGCTCGGACGAATCGAAGCGGATCAAAACGGCGGTGCTCTCGGCCGACGCCCCGTACTTCGACTTCGTGGCCGAGCAGTACCAGGAGATCCACGGTGGCAAGGACCCGCCCGAATCGCCCCAAGGCCGGGGCTCGTTCAGCGAGTGGGCCTATTTCCATTACGGTCGCTGGTCGTTTGCCTGCCGTGGCTGGTGGATCCCCGAAGTCGAGCCCGAAGAGGAAGACGACGAGGCAAAGCCCTCGGACGACGAGGCTTCTGGAAAGGAGTCTGTTGAGGAAGAGCCCTCGGATGACGACTCTGCCGAGAAGAAACCTCCCGAGGATGAACCGTCGGACCGGAAGTCCGGCGAAAAGAAGTCCACCGAAGAGAAGTCCAAGGAAGACAAGCGAGGCGCCGACGATCTGAACGCCTTGCGCTGGTTTGCCCGGGAGAAGATCGACGGCTTCGTGGATTGGAAGCCGATCAAACATCCCGACTTTCCCGAGCGGAAAGTCGAAGTGGGTGGCTTCAGGCCGTTCTTGCGATGGAATCCGCCGGCCGACCGGTTGGAGCCCTTGGCCGATAAGCACTGGCAGTTCGTCCGGCGGCTGGTGAAGCTGTTGCCGCGGATAGCAATTCAGGAAACCAAGGTGGAACCGTTGGGCGAAGGCGTTTGGCGCGTCACCGCCGTGGTCGTCAACCGGGGCTACCTGCCCACAATGTCGCAGATGGGACGTACCACCCGCGAACCGCAACCGCTGCAAGCTCAAATCGAGCTGCCCAAGGGCGCCTCGCTGGTCACCTGGCATCCGCGAGTGCAGCTTCCGGTGCTGGCCGGCCGCGGGGGCAAGGTCGAACAGACCTGGTGGGTGCGCGCTCCCCAGGCCAAGCCGGGGACGCTGAGATTGCGCGTCTGGAGTCCTTCGGTGGGCACCGCGGTGAAGAAGATCGAGCTTGCCGAGACCAAGAAGACGAAAGAGGAGACCCCGTGATGAATCGCTTGACGACGATCTTCCGGCTGGCCCCGGCGGCCCTGGTGGCCCTGGCCACGGCGGTGGTCGCGGCGGCCGAGGTGAAGAGTCCCTACCAGCCGGTCGGCGCGCCCGCCGATCCCAAGGTCTCGGCCCGCTGGAACCGCTACCACGACTATGCGGAGGTCACCAAGCTACTCAAGGCGCTGGCCGAGGCGCACCCCAAACGGGCACGGCTGGAAAGCCTGGGCCGCTCCTACGGCGGCCGCGAGATGTGGCTGCTGAGGGTGACCAATTTCCAGAAGGGCGACGACCGCGCCAAGCCGGCCTTCTGGATCGGAGGGGCGATCCACGCCAACGAAATCCAGGGAACCGAGGTCACCCTCTACACGGCCTGGTATCTGCTCGAGATGTACGGGCGTACTCCGTTTATCACCCGGCTGGTCGACGGGCGGACCTTCTATTTCCTGCCCATGATGAGTCCCGACTCCCGCGACGCCCACATGCACCGCCCCAACACCACCAGCTCGCCCCGTGCGGGACAACGGCCGGTGGACGACGATCGGGACGGGCTGGTGGACGAGGACGGCCCGGACGACCTGGACGGCGACGGCCACATCACGCAGATGCGGGTCCGCGACCCCAACGGCCGTTGGAAGCCACACCCGAAGTACCCGCACATGCTGGTCCGCGCCGAGGACGACCAGCGCGGCCAGTACCGCCGGTTGGGCAGCGAGGGCTTCGACAACGACGGCGACGGGCGGATCAACGAGGACGGCGACGGCTACTACGACCCCAATCGCGATTGGGCCTGGCGGTGGCAGCCCGGATACATCCAGCGCGGCGCGTACCGCTACCCGTTCTCCATCCTCGAAAACCGCATGGTCGCCGATTTCGTGATGGACCATCTCAACATTGTCGGCGCCCAGCACTACCACAACTCGGGCGGATTGATCCTCCGCGGGCCGGGGACCACCCAGGACCGCTACGAATCGTCCGACGTGTCCGTGCTCGATGCCGTCGCCCGGAAGGGCGAGCGGATGCTGCCCGGCTACCGCTACATCGACACGGCCGGCGGCCTCTACCAGGTCTACGGCGGCGAGGGCGATTGGTGCTACATGATGCGGGGGATCTTCTGCTTCACCAACGAGCTGTTCACCCGCGAGAACTACTTCCGCCGGCCGCCGCCTGGCGGATCCTCCGGCCGCAGCGAGGTCATGGAGGAATTTGACAAGTATCTGCTCTTCGGCCAGGGCAGCGTGCCCTGGAAGGAGGTGGATCATCCGCAGTATGGCAAGGTCGAGGTCGGCGGCTTCAAGAAGCAGTGGGGCCGCCAGCCGCCCTCCTTCCTGCTCGAAGAGGAATGCCACCGCAACATGGCCTTCACCCTCTACCACGCCGACCAACTGCCCAAGGTCGAGATCCAGTCGGTCGAAGCGAAGCCGGCCGGCGACGGGCTGGTCGAGGTGACCGCCGCCGTGGCCAATCTGAAGCTGACTCCCACCCGCGCCGCCATCGACGTCAAACAAAAGATCACCCCGCCCGACCTGGTGAGCATTAGCGGCAAGAACCTCAAGGTCGTCCTGGGGCTGCAAAGCCGCGACCCCTCCTTCCGCAACGTCAAGGAGCAGAAGCGGCAGCCCGAAAAGATGCGGATCGACGCCATCCCCGGCATGGGAGCCGTCCACGTCCGCTGGCTGGTCCGCGGGCAGCGGCCCTACACCGTCACCGTCCGCTCGGTCAAAGGCGGCCGCGCCCGGCGTGAAGTCCGGCCGTAACTTTGTAGGGTGCGTGCTCGCACGCACGCGGAATGCGGGCGGCGCGGCGTTAATGCCTATCCAAAAACCTCCTCCCCTCGCCCCGCTTGCGGGGAGAGGGGCCGGGGGTGAGGGGTTTTCGGATACGCTCTTAGTCTGAAATCATTCGCGTAAGGACCCCGAGAGCCTCGTCAAGGTCCCCCACCGCCTCACTCTCGGGAATGCCCACCATCGGTACATCCAGCCGGGCGCTGCGGAGTTCGGCGCCCAGGATCTCCATGTACACGCCTCTGCCGGGCTTCAGGGCGCGTTGATCGTCGCCGACCAGAACGGGCACCCTCGACACGCTGCAACTGGGGCTCCCCTCAACTCCCAGTACGAAAAGCACCGAGTATCCAGACTCCACGTATCGAGCGACCTCGCCGACGACCTCCCTGGCGATTGACCGACAAACCCGCCGGTAAGAAGCAGAGTCGTACTGCTCCCGAGTGTCCGTTCCCAGCGGACGACCGGGGCCCAGATGCAAAATCTCCGGGCAGCGCATCTGTATGATCCCGACTCCGTGCCGCTCCAGCAGCGAAACGACTGGCCCGAAGACCCCCGGCCATCCGGCCAGGCCGTTGACCTTTGCATTCTGGTTCAGCAGACAATGCGCAACCACGGCCAGCTTGCGGCTCCGAGAATCATCCATGACCGCTGTCCCCTTCAGACAAATGGTGCAAACATCCTACCCGCTAACGTCATGCGCATCAGCCGGACCGCGCTCCTGCACGTCCGATTTGACGCGCCCGTCACGCTGCGAACTGTTCAAAGAAGAAGTGTGGAATATCTGCCCTTTCCCTGGCGTGCTCGACGGTAATCGCAGAGACGTTCCCTTCCTTGTCCAAATCGAGCAGCGTGTCTTCATCCAGGTCCCTTGTTTCCGCAACCTCGGCCTCACGGAACTCGATGTACAGCGTGTCCGTATCCTGGAAGTATTTAATCTTCATGGCGTGAAGCTGCGATCAAAGAAGGCGTTGTGCACGGTCCCCCCATCTTCAAGTAGTATAACACGTAGTTATCCCGCGCTTTTTCGTACTTCGGTGAGCCATTTCGCGGCCTCTTCCGTCATTTCGATTTCGGTTTCATCTACCGGTCGGCCTGGTCGGAAGAAACTGACCTCTGTTACTCCGATGGGATGTCCAGGCGCCAAATCGTGATGCTGCAAGTGAACGTGATCAAAGTCCTCACCAACGCTATCACGCAGTTGCGTCAGGGCATGGATCAAGTTCTCAATTTCGCTCTTGTTGCGGAACCATACGTTTACATGGAGCCATTGCCTGTCCCCCGAAAATCGGACATCAGCTTTGACAACAGGTGACAAAGAATTTGTCATGGTGATAACACGCCCATTTATCCGGTGGTCTTATTGCGGTTTCCGCATAACACACCGACCGCCAGCCGGCGCGGAGGCCCCGTGGCCCCTAATTGGGGTGGCCTCATACGATTGATCGTAGTGGCCTTCAAACCGGTTGTCAACCTTCGTGCCGCCATGATTTGTAGGGCGGACAGCCAGCCACCACGTTTGTCCCGGGGGCCCCGGGAGTGCTGCCCGATCGAGGTACGGGGATTTGCATCCCTCAGCGGCCTTGCCTATATTCGCCGGTGTTGTGGTCGGTTTGCGGTCCCGGTGTTGCCGGGCTTCGACATGCCGGCCGAGGTTCTCTGGTAACTCCCGGATGAAGGGGATAAGCGATGGCACACAACCTCTCTGGCCGTACGATGCTCCGATATGCTGCCCTGGTGGCAATCGGCGTGATGGTTGCCGTTATGCTGGCGGGGATCCGGGAATGCACTGCCTGGATGCCGGAAGGGGACAGTCCCATTTTCGCTCCGCGAAAATCGGGACAGTCCCCAAGGCCCGCCAGGGCCGTCAGTGTGGAGGTGCAGAATCCGAGCCGGCAGCGGTTGTGGGACGTGCCGGTTACTTTCGGGCAAGTCTTCAGGCGGGGTGACATTACCGGCGGCGTGGCCGTGTCCATGGGCGGCAAGGGGCTGCTGGCCCAGATTGACTTGAAGCGCCACCATGACGACGGGTCGGTCCGATTTGGGGTGATCTCGGCCGTGCTCGAGGAGTTGCCTGCCGGCGGCAAGCTCGTTTTGGATCTCGCCGACGCCAAGCCGGCGGGCTTGCAGAAGGCGGCAGTCTCGCCGGACGATCTGCTGCGGACCGAGTTCGACGCGGTGGTCAGACTGAGCTTTCCCGACGGCTCGACGCGCTCGCTCAGCGCGCGAAGGCTGCTTAAGCAGGCCGGCGATCGGGCGAAGACCTAGCTGCGGGGGCCGGTCGCCACCGAGTGGCTCCTCTCCGGCCCCCCGCTGGACCGCGACGGCCGGCCGGATGACGACCTGTTGGTGCTCTTCCAGGTGCGGGCCTATGCCGGCTGCCGCCGGGTCCGCGTCTCGGTGGCGGTGGAGAACTGCTGGGACACCTGGGCCGGCAACGTCCGCTACGATCTGTCCGTCTCCGTCGCAGGCAAGGAGGTCTTCTCCCGCCGGGCGGTGGACCACCGCCGGTTGTCGCGCTGGCGGAAGGTCTTTTGGTGGGGCCAGGGCGACCCGGGCGTGCACGTGGTCCACGATCTGACCTACCTGTCGGCCGGCGGCGCGGTGCCGAACTACGACCGCACGCTGCCGCACCTCGAGCCTTCCTAGGAAGAACGGCGGCAACTTCGCATGGAAGGCCCCGATTGGCAGATCATGGGCCGCGGTCCGCTCACCGCCTACATGCCCACCACCGGCGGCCGCCCGGAGATCGCGCCCTATCCGACCTGGACGGTCAAGTACCTGCTGGGCATGGAGCCCGGGGCGAAGGCGCTCGTCCTGGCCGCCGGCGACCTGGCCGGCGCCTGGCCGATCCACGTCCGGGCCCGAGAGACCGGCCGGATCATGACCATCGACCAGCGTCCGAAGTTCTGGCTGGAGCAGCGGGGAAAGGACCGGCCGGAGTGGAAGCCGGACCGCCACCCGCCCGGCGCGAAACAGGTCCGGCTGACGCCCGACCTCGCCCATCAGCCGTCGTTGGCCTATGTGCCCTATCTGCTGACCGGCGACTATTACTACCTGGAGGAGGCGTACTTCTGGGGCAATTATTGTCTGTTGGCCACCTGGCCGCACCCCCGCCGGGACGCCGAGGGGATCCTCTCGGGCCAGATCCGCGGCAACGCCTGGGCGCTGCGGAACATGGCCGACGCCGGCTGGATCGCCTGCGACGATAGCCCGCAGTCAAAACACTTCGACCAGAAGATCCGCAACAACCTCGCCGACCGAATCCGGCGGATGCTCGGCCCGCCGCAGTACAACCAGATCGGCGCCTGGGGCATCCGCACGACCCGGGACGCGCGGATCCAGCGGCCGGCCAATCCCGACTGGATGGTCATCGCGCCCTGGGAGCACGACTACCTGATCTGGAGTCTGCACCACCTGGTCGAGCTGGGCTACACCGAGGCCGCCCGGCCGCGCGACTTCCTGCTGCGGCTGCGGGTGGGTGCGCTCATGAACGCCCCGGACTTCGATCCCATGTTGGCCACCCCCTACCGCTTCGTGGTCGGCGAGCAGACCGCGGACAAGAGAGTGATCTTCTACGAGGACTGGAAGCGGCTGGGCCGGGAAAACGCCAGGCTGAGCAAGCCGGACCTGCCGAACTACGGGTGTAGTTACGCCTACTCGGCCCGAGCGGCCGCCGTCTGCGGCATCGACGGCGGCTTCTCCAACGCCCGCGAGGCGGCCGCCTGGCTGGAGGAGCACCTCGCCGATCACCACCAGGTGATGGCCCGCAACCCCATCTGGGCGATCGTGCCCGGCGGGGCGGCCGGCCGAAGACCCTAAGGCTTGCGTATGCCGCCGACTTGGGTCATATTGTTGCAGGTGATCTCACTCAGAGCGCGTGGGATTTCAGGTGTGCCACGGCTGTGTCAGCCGTGCGTGAAAGGTTGTCGCGGTGACTACTGGGATTCCCCGGCACGGCTGACACAGCCGTGGCACACTGACCCGACAACAATGCTACCGTCTCCCCAGACCGCGCTGGGGGCTGGCCGACCCTGTTACCCGTATTTCAACACAAGAGGAGGGCCGTTATGAAAAGCGTTCACTGGATCTTCAAGGCGATGGCACTGGCAGCAGTCATCGCGATGATCAGCCTCTCGGCTGGACACCCGGCTGCGGCACAGCGGCCGGTGGACCTGGTCGCACAGCCGTATCTGCTCGACACGGGCCTGGTGTCGCGCTCGATCTGTTTCGAGAACCCCACCGGGGCCCCCGGCGAAGGCGGCAAGGCGAAGAGCAACCTGGGCGTGGGGCGGAAGGGGTCGCCGATGCGGCCGATCAAGCCGGGCCAGACGCTCCAGCTCTGCGACATCGAGGGCCCGGGCACGATCCGCCACGTCTGGCTGACCACCCACCGCGCCCCCGAGAACCTGCGGACGCTGGTGCTGCGCGGCTGGTACGACGGCCAGGAGCATCCCAGCATCGAGTGCCCGGTGGGCGACTTCTTCGGCTTCGCCCACGGCAAGGTGATGCCCTACTGCTCGGCGGTCCACTCGGTGGGGCCGACGGCCGGGATGAACATCTGGCTGCCGATGCCCTTTGTGAAGCGGGTCAAGATCACGCTCACGAACGAGGACTCCGAGGAGAGCAGCAAGGCCCCGCCGGTCTTCTACCAGATCGACTACACCCTCGGCGACCGGCACCCGAGGGACGTGGGCCGGCTGCACGTGCTCTTCCGCCGCGAGAACCCCACCACCGAGAAGAAGGATTTCGAGCTGCTGCCGCAGCGGAAGCAGAAGGGCCGCTTCATCGGCTCGGTGATCGGCATCCGCAACCTGCACCCGGGCCAGTGGTGGGGCGAGGGCGAGATCAAGGTCTATATGGACGGCGACCGGGAGTTTCCCACCATCTGCGGCACCGGCAGCGAGGACTACGTCGGCCTGGCATGGGGCATCCAGCAAACGCCGTTTCTGTACAACGGGTGCAGCCTGGACCAGAAAGATAAAGACAAAGACAAAGACTTCGTCTCGATGTACCGCTGGCACCTGCCCGACCCGATCGCCTGGCGGAAGGAATGCCGGATCACGATCCAGCAGATTGCCTGGAAACAGGGCCTGGCTGAGGTCGAGGACGACTGGTCCGCTGCCACGTTCTGGTACGAGCCGGTGCCCAGCGCCCGGTTGCCGAAGCTGCCGGACCGGAAGGCCCGCACGGCCGACATCTGGAAGGATTGAGGCTACGCCGACAAAGCACGAAGCCGCGACTGTTGGTCGCGCACCAAAACATAAAGCCGCGACCGTTGGTCGCGGAGTGCGGGCACGTCAATAATCGCCACCGAAGCCGGCGCGCGACCGCCGGTTACGACTTCGAGGGCTTGCGCCCGAAGGCAGGTTCTACGGCAGCGGGACCGGTTCTGCTCCGGCGCGGGTGAACAGTGCCCGGAGCACCTTCGGGTCCACCGTGTCCGCGATGAAGCGCACCGACCCATCGCAGAACAGTGCGTTGAAGCCACCCTGGAGGACTCCGCCCAGTCCCTTGGCGGGATTCTCGGGATCAAACGGCAGGTCCTGCGGCTTGGTCCAGATGACGGCATGTTCGTCGTCGACTTCGACGGCCATGATCGTCCGGGAAGGACCGTCCTTGATCTCCTTGATGGGGATACCTTCACAGCCGGGAAAGACGGTTTCTTCCCCCACAGCCACGACGTATGAAGTTCGGCCCTTCTCCTTCAGCTTCGAGGCGGGGCAGCGGTAAATGGCCGGTATCTGCTCAATCAATTTCCGGTTGTACTGACTGCCCCACGGCTCGTCCAGGTGGAACTCTTTGTAAAGTCCCTGACCACCGACGTAAGGCAGGATGTGCACCCGCCAACTCAGCAGCGGTTTGCCGTCGGCATCGTAGCTGGCGACGGCTGGAAAAGCCTTGTGCAGATTATGCCAGTTGTGCATCGCCAGCCCGATCTGTTTGAGGTTCTTTGCCGACTGCGCGCGTTTCGCTTGCTCACGGGCGGCTTGGATAGCCGGTTTCACTGCGGCCGCCAGCAAGGCGATGAAGCCTCGGTTGTGTTCATCGAGGGTGATGCTGAGCCGATCGCCTTGCACTTGTGGCGTCAGGAGTGCGGCCAGCTTGTCGAACATCGGCACCATCTTCCGCACCTCCTTCTGCTGGCCCAGAAGCTCAACGGCGGCGATCCATTTCTCTCGGAAGGCTCCGGCGGCCTCCGCATCCCGCGACTGGATTGCCAGCCTCAGCGACATCTTGGGAGGCAGATCCGCAGCGACCACCGCCCAGAGCAGCCCTTGGGTGATCGCCGTGCTCGGTCCGCCGCCGATCTCCTTGGGCAAATCGGGCAACATCTCCTCGATCACCCGGGCGGCGTATTTCGGCGGCAGCAACACCGCCTGGGCGGCGGTATCGCCGGCGGCCTCGAAGGCCGCGGCAATCTCCGGGCGCTGGACGGGGCTGAGCGCCTTCAGCCGGCTGAGTGTCGCTCGACTGCCCACGAACAGTACGTCACCCAGCCGCTGCTGCACGTCCAAACCGGTTTGGCGGAACAGGGCGACCAGGGCCTTCTCGTCCGCCTTCTCACCCAGCGGGACGATCAGGAAGGGGACGGGGTTGCTGTGGAAATCGACGTCGGCCACACTGAACAGCAAATAAACCTCTTTGCCGCCGGCCTGGCAAAACGCCGCCTGCAACTTCTTCAGGATTGCCCGTTTCTCCTCTTCTCGAACCCTGTCTAGCTCGGTTCGCTCCTCGGGGACCAGGTCACGAATCAACTCGGCGGCCTTGTCGAAAAGTGCGTCGACCTCAAGGCGCGACACAACGACCCGGGCAATCAGGACGGTCTGCTCGTCGATAAACGGGGCGACGATCTTGGCCCGGGCAGCCGGATCGAATTTCTCCGCGGCCACGGCCGGCCCGGCAGCGAGAAGTGCCAACAGGAATAAACCACTCGTGCAGATTCTCATCTTTACTTTCCTTTCGGAGCGAAGGTGATCTCGTAGCGCAGTCCGTCGCGTTTCCCACCCGGCGATTCCAGGATCGCGGTGGTTCCGGTTCGTCGGTAGAGGAAGGGCTCGCCGGTTGTCGGATCGATCGGGAGAGGCAGATTGGTGACATGGGTGAGCTTCTCCGGCAGCTTGCGGTTGTGAGTTGCCCCGTACAGCCGGATCGCCTCGATGACCCGCAACACGGCGATTGTCCGCTGGCCCCGTGCGCCGGCGCGGTGCGCCGCCTGGAGGGCCGGCAGCAAGATGCCGGCAAAAGGGATCACTTCACGGCGGAGCCCCTGCTCGAGGTTGGCTTCCGCATCGGCGAGCCCTTCGCGGGCCTGGGGATAGGGCACGGCGAACCACTTGAACAGGTCGTCGCGGAGTTCCTCGTAGGTCTGCATGGTGTAGAGCAGGATCACCTTGGGCACCGGCATGGCCTCGACCTCGTCCGGCCTGTATCCCTGCTCGATCAACCCCTGTCTTGCCAGGGGATATCCCTTCAGCGCCAGGGCGGTCGTGACCACGTCGATACCGACAGGCGGCACCCCCCCGTCGAGACAGAGAATGGTCTCGGCCAGCTTGTTGAGCCGCTCGCGCCACTGCTCGGGCGAGTAGTCCTTGCCATCGAGATTGCGCAGCTCGGGATAGGAGAGGTAGATCATGGCCCATTCCGCCTCGATGCCGGGCCGCATGTCGACCAGCGGATCGGGAAGGTTCGTCAGGGCCCAGTAGAGGTTCGGGGCATCGGGCTGCTGGACGAAGGTTTCCACCTGTTTGCACATCTGCCGGGCGATGGCGATACCGACCAGGCCGTTGATGATCGTTTGCCCCCCGCCTACGTGCCGCGCCAGGGCATAGCCGGTCTGGAGGGTGTGAACCGCGTCGTCGAACTGGCCATCGGCGAGCTGCAGCCGCGTCTTGGCGGCCAGTAGCCTGCCGAAGCTGCGGGTCTGCTGAAGCTCGGGTAGCAGGATTTCGTAGAACGGTTCCTCGCGGAGCGGCAATTGCCAGTCGCAGGACTCGCAGCGGGCGGCCCGGTCGAGGAACTTGAACTGGCTCCCCTGGAGCACCTTGCCGGCCTCTTCCTTGGGAAACTTGTCCAACGGGACGTCCTTCCACTGGTCGATCTTCTCCATGAGTTGCTGATCGCCGAAGAACCGCTGCTGCTCGGCGGTCACCTTGCCGTACAGCACGGCCGCATTGCCCGGCCGCTGGTCGATCAAGGGGGGAAGGAGCAAATACTTCAAGGCCGGCCGCGGCTCGGCAGCCGGGTGGAGCACCAGTTTCACCGTGGGAGCCCGGTCCCCCTCGGCAGCCGTCGTCCCACCCCCGGAGACAACAGCGACCTGGGCGGCCGCCAGTGACGGCGGGAAGACAATCAGCGTCAACAACAAAGAGTCGAGAATGCGTCTCATGAGTTGGCTCCTGGATAGAATAGAGTCTGGATCAGCGGCCAATCCGGTACCGAGCCGTCCGATCCCGGAGTGCCAAGCACCCTCTGGAGCAATTCCCGATAGGGAACCGGAGCAGACGCGGGTGCCAAATCGGCCACGGGCGAAGGGGCCGGCCACGAGTCGATCCCTTCCCTCAACACCTGATCGAGCAGGCGGGGATACGACTTCTCCGACCCGGGCCGCTCCCGATCGTCGAGTTGCGCCCAGTCCAAACCGACGAGGGCGAAGAACCCCGATCCCGCAACAGGCCTGGGGAACGGCCCTGGCGAGTCCGGCAGCGGCGCCAGGCGCGGGCCATCGGTACGCGGCGCCGGGGTGTCCGGGCCTGGGGCGACTTCGCCGTTGCCGGCCGGCTCGGCAGGCACCTTGACGACACGCACCTCGACCTGCGGCTGGCCCCGAACTAGCAATGCCACCAGCAGTGTCGCCGCCACCGCCGTCATCGCCGCAAAGGCCGCCGGCCAGCCCCAGTGACCGGCGTGCCTCGCCGGGCTGATATCGCCCGAGGCAACCGACTGCTGACCGGCCAGGAAGATCAGCCGCTCCCGATCCAGCCGATCGGTTCGCGGGCTGAGCGACGC
The DNA here is from genome assembly GCA_964618095.1 of uncultured Planctomycetaceae bacterium. GTDB lineage: Bacteria > Planctomycetota > Planctomycetia > Pirellulales > Thermoguttaceae > CAZUAM01. The sequence goes on from CAZUAM010000064.1 coordinate 13,821, forward strand.
CAATTCGGCCTCGATCGCCTTCAGGTCCGGCGGAAGGTCTTCTTCTGCGCCGCGTGGATCAGGCGCCGAAGAGCGACCGGCACCGCCGGCAGTCAAGTCTTGAGCGTGTTCTTCTTTTTCTTGTTCTTCTGGGGACATCCGACACCTAACCTTTCTCGCAAAGCCGACAGACCCGACTGATATCGCCGGTGAACCGTGCTCCTGGAAGATCCGGTCAACTCGGCGATCTGCTCCAGCGTCAGTCCACCCCACAGCCGGGCCACGATGGTCTCGCGCTGTTCGATAGGCAGTTGCCTCAACGCGGCGGTGGCCGTGGCGGCGTCCAGCCGCTCATTTTGCGACGGGTTGAACCAGGGCTCGCCGCGCCGGGCGGCCGCCGCCTCGCGGCGCCAACGCCGCCGGGCCGACCGCGAAGCGCTCAGCGCACCGTTGCGGACCACCCGGTACACCCACCCCACCACGTTCTCCGGCGCCTCGGCCTGACGCACCAGCCGCAGCAGCGCCTCCTGCACGACGTCCTCCGGCGTATCGCACCACTGCTGGGCATACAGCACCAGCGCCGCGCCGTGCTCGTCCAGGAGCCGCGTCAGGAGTTCCGGGCCGACCGCGTTCATCTAAGCTGTCTCATCTGGGCTTCCATAGTAACGACGCCCCCCACAGGGTATTTTCCCACAAAAACCGGGGATTGTCGCGGAAAAATCGGCCCTGCGGGGCTCGGGTGGTGCCGCGGCTACGTCCGGACAGGTCCGCTGCCGGCAGTCTGATCCCTTTTTGCCGCCGGTGGTTCGCGATATATTGCAACGACCCGACAGAAAGCTAGAAACGCGGCTCAAATCGCTACTGACGTGTGCCACGGCCGTGTCGGCCGTGCAGGTTTTCTGCTGCTACCGGGCACGGCCGACACGGCCGTGGCACACAGGGTCTAGCTTTCTGTCGGGTCGTTGATATATTGGCGGCGGTCGGCCGTCTAGCCCCGGGACGCATTCAACATGGGCACCGTCCTTTCCAGGAGGAAATCGCATGATTGCCGTTTGTGTCTACGTCCACGTCAAGCCGGAGAGTCGCGAGGCGTTTATCGAGGCGTCGCTGGAAAACGCCCGGAACACCATCCAGGAGCCGGGCAACCTCCGCTTTGACGTGATCCAGCAGGTGGACGACCCCAACCGCTTCCTCCTCTACGAGGTCTATCGCGACGAGGCCGGGATGAAGGCCCACAAGGAAACCGCCCATTATGCCCGCTGGCGCGACGCCGTTGCCCCCTGGATGGCCGAGCAGCGCCGCGGCGTGCCGCACATCGGCCTGTTTCCGGAGACTGAGGACGAATGGGCCACCCGCTGAGCCGTCAGGCGAATCGGACGCCTTCGAGTGCCAGCAGCCGCCGTTTTGTGCGGGTTCCACCCGGAGCCGAGTAGGCCCCGGGCCGGCCGTCGGCCCGCACGACCCGGTGGCAGGGGATAATCAGCGGGATCCGGTTGGCAGCCATGCAATTGCCCACGGCCCGGGCCGCTCCGGGAGAGCCGCTCCTGGCCGCCAGTTCTCCGTACGAGACGGTCTCCCCGTAGGGAATCCGCCGGCACTGCCCGACCACCCGACGCTCGAAGGCGGTCAACCGCCCGGGATCGACCCGGACATCACGAAAATCGACGGGCGTGCCGGTGGCGTAGGCCTGGAGCCGGCGGACCAATTGCCCGTTCCAGGTGCCGCGCCGGGCGTTCTCGAGCAGCTCGGGGTCGCAGGCGCCGGCGGCGGCGTGCGCCGAGCGATGTGCCAAGGTGAGTTGCCTGAGCACGTCCCCGGCGCCAATCAGGGCCATCCAACCCAAACGGCTGGGAAAGATCACCAGAACACCCGGTGGTGCTGAAGCGGCCATGGGATTCACCGCGGGGACCGGCCTGGCAGCCGGATGCCCCTTGGAGGGGGGTTCTCGCAAGGGCCTTTGACAGTCTCCAGCAGTTAGTCCTATACTAGGGGCAGGCCCGAGACAACCCGCAGCACTCCTCGCCGGCGGCCAACGGCCCGATTGGTTCCAGTGGAAAGGAATTTCTTGGATGAATCGCTACAGTTCCTTGTGTGACGATTTCTACGTCAATATGAATCTGGGCACCGAGATGGAACTTCCGGCCAACCGTGAGACCGTGCTGCACTTTTTCGAGCGGGTGCAGAAGACCTACCCCAGCATGCGGAACTTCTACTGCCGTGAGCGGGGCGATTTTGTCCTGGAAGAGGACAAAGACAAAGGGAACTATCGGTGGTGCACCATCGAGTCCCGCCGCGTCTGCTCCGGCCAGGTCAACCCCGAGACCATCGAGGGGGCCATGGAACAACACCGCCTGGTGCTCGAGCTGGCCCCCTATATGCTCTCGGTCAGCCCGCTCGACTGCGAAGCCCTCGACTTGCTCTACGGATTCGATTTCACCTATCGGGGCAACCAAAATCAACTCGTGACGGAGGCCCTGGGGGTCAGTCCGGCGATGGAACGGATGGCCGAGATCCCGGGCTCGACCGTGATCAACCATGAGCCGTCGCTCACGATCGCCCTGGACGAGGAATGCCGAACCCAATTCCGGCTTAGCGTCGAGACCAGAACCAACGCCTACCAGGTGCGCACCGGAGACTTTCCCGAGGAACAGCTCAGCGTGTACGTCACGGCCCGGCAGTACGGCAGCCTGGGACCGGAGAAGACCTTCGTGGAGACGCTCGGGCGGCTGGGGGAGGTCTGTTGCGAGATGATCGAGAACCACGTGATCGAGAATATCCTCGGCCCCCTGGCGCGCACCATCTCTCTGAAGTGAATCCAGGGCAGACCGACCCGCTCGCTTCGGAACCAGCCAGAGCGCCGTGGGCGGTCGGTTGTTGCCCGGCAGGGGGCCTTATCGCGATTCGATCGGCATGCGGAAGTGCTTCTGCCACACTCCGTACGCCGCTCGCGGCGTGCCCTTCTCGTCCAGCAGGCCGCAATCGCGCCAGGCCATGAAGGCCTCCGGTGCGGAACCTCTTATCTTTTCCCACAGCGCATCGTAGTCGCGGTGCACAAAGGTGATCACGAACTCGAATCGGCGCGCCTGCGCAACCGCCAGGAGTTCCTTGTAGTACGCAGCTTGTTTAGCGGGCGTGCCGTAGATGACCTGCTTGCTCTGGGGGAAGATCAGTGCTTCGGCGGCCTCGCCCGTTTCCACCACCGCGTACGGCTTCTGGAACTTGTCAAAACTGCCGGTCATCCAGCCCAGCGCCGAAGCAGTCTTCGTGGTCCCGCCGGCGATGAACGGGTAGAAGCTGACGGCCACCAGGTCGTTGTAGGGCATCAACTGCTGATAGGCCGAGAGCATTTCGTCGCGAGCCTTTCCGCGGGCGTTGAG
>CAZUAM010000065.1:0-10375 GCA_964618095.1 uncultured Planctomycetaceae bacterium
CAGTGATCTGGGGATCAGGATCACGGTGGTGTTTGGCGGATTCGAGGGGGAAAGTTACGCCGATATCCCCACCTGCCAGCGAACCGTGGGCCTGGTGCCGCCGGAGACACGTGCCGAGCGGACGGAGGAGTTGAAAGAGATCGCCGATTTCGCCCGGCTGCTGGGGGTGGACGCAGTGGGCCTGCACGTGGGCTTTTTGCCCCACGACACCGGCGATCCCCTCTACGGCGAAGTGGTGGCGGTGACCCGCGAGGTTTGCGACCACTGCCAGGGCAACCGACAGCGGCTCCACCTGGAAACCGGACAGGAATCGGCCGACGCCCTGCTGGAGTTCCTCTCCGACGTGGATTGCGACAACCTGTTTGTGAACTTCGATCCGGCGAACATGATCCTCTACGGTTCGGGCGACCCGATCGAGGCCCTGCGGAAGGTCGGCCTGCACGTCCGCAGCGTGCATTGCAAGGACGGCAAGTGGGCGGACCGGCCCGGCCAAGAGTGGGGCGCCGAGGTGCCTTTGGGCCAGGGAGACGTGGGCATGGAGAACTTCCTCCGCACGCTCCACGAACTGGGTTACGATGGGCCGCTTACCATCGAACGCGAAATCCCCCAGGACCCCGAACGCCAGAAGGAAGAAATCGGCCAAGGTATCCGGTTGCTCAGCGAACTGAAAGCCAAGATCGGGTAGCGGTCCCGGGCCGAACAACGGACGATGGGGCAGCGCCGACACTTGCGCCAAGTAGCGACCGCAGCCCCCGGCGGAAGCTGGGGGTCCGCCTATGAGCATCCTGATGATTGTCAGCCCGGCTTCCGCCGAGGGCCAGATAATACGCGCATGAGGAAATCAGCACATGCCACGTGTTAACGTCGAGACCTTGCACGCGCTGAGTGGAGAGGAAGCCATGCAGCGGTTGAAAGACAAGTTGAGCGCGCTGAAGGATACCTATCAGGGCCAGTTCAGCGATCTGCGTGAGGAGTGGAACGGGAACACGTTTTTGTACAGTTTCAGGGCGGCGGGAATGAAGTTCGCCGGCACGGTGACGGTGCAGGACTCGCTGGTGAAGCTGGCCGCCGAACTGCCCCTTGCAACGATTATGTTCAAGGGCGTGATCAAGGCCCAAATCGACAAGCAGTTGGGCGAACTGCTGGCGTGAGGCTTTCCGTTTGCCCGCCCGACGCTTGGGCGGCATCACTGAGACGGAGAAATCTCCACCACGTGGCCCCGGCGGCGAAATCTCACCCCGGTGGGTCCGAGCACCTCGCGGAGCAGTTCGTCGATGGTCGCGTCTTTCACGCTCAGCGAGACGCGCGATTCGAGTGAGATCCCCGCTTCCTCCAAGGCCCGGTGATCGATCCTCAAATCCAGCTTCAGCTTCTTCGCCAGTGCCTGAAGCAGCATTCCTGCCGGCCGTTCCTCGACTCGGAGTGTGAACCGCTTGTTGGCGAAACTCCCGTCCGTCGGCTTGGGGGTGGGAGGCTTCGGCAGCCGCCGTCCCGAGACAATCCGCTCGTGGGCTTCCAGCAATCCTGTGACGTAAACCTGCCCGCCGACCACCTTGATTTGGGCCTCGGGGACCAGCAGGGCGTATTTCTTTGCCGCGGCCTTCGGCTCCCGTCCGCCCGGGTAGCTGCGAGTCAGCGCCACCTCTTCGGGCAGGGGAACCAGGGTGATGGTCTTGCCGTCCGGGGTGACTTGAAACGTCAGCTCGAACTGGACCAGGATCAACGTCAGCCGTCGAGTAAGCGACAAGGGCGGCAGATCGGCGGCGGCCCAGAGATCGTGCGGCACGCGATCGACTCCCTTGATTTCCAGCCCGCCTTGACGGGCTAGTTGCGCAAGCAAATCGCGCGGCGTGGCGAAATCGTCCCAGGCGATCCGCTTGGGCAACAGAAACTTCCGCTGCACGGCAGCCGGCAGCCGGCGGATCTCTTCAGTGCGCAACGCGGCAATCGTGCGAAGTCGTGAACTTGCCCGCCGCGGACCGAAATAGGCGACGGGGCCCAGCACGGATACGCCCAGTTGGCAACTTTGGGCAATTTCTCGCAGGGCTGCCTCCAAGGGCAGGTCGTCGAACTGCAAGTCGAGTTTCTGGCCCGGGTCGACGCGACGATCGATCAGTACCGCCACCCGCTGCGCCCGAGAAAGCCCATGCAGGGCCTGGCGCAGCGGGTTGTCGGACCACGAAATTCCCAGCGGGCGGGCAAGCCGTTTCTGCAAGCGGGCGCCGGTGACCCAATCGGTTGCCCCGAGCGCGCCGGTCGAGCAAGCCCCCAGCAGGGTGGCCGCCGCCAACACGGCCGCGGCACCTCGCCAAGTCTTCCAGGTTGACAAACCACGTGCCTTCATCCGCCGGGCCCGCCAAGAGAGTCTGAAAAAAGCAACTAAGGCATTCCAACAAAACCGGTTAGCGAGTTCCCTCGTTTATCCTGGGGCCCAGGCCTCACGCGGGGACAGACCCCCCGGCTTGCTGGCCTTGTTAGGGTGCCTAACTCTATTCTGCGTCAAGTCGGCCGGACGGAAAAGGGCAAAACGCCAATCGGGGGGGGTGTTTTTCGTTGCTGCGCCGGTCCGCTTCTGATTACAATCAAAAGTGTGTCGCCAACCGTGTTCCGAGGAACGGGTTGGGGGTAGCACTGGCCATTGGTGATTTGCGGGAACTATCGCTGTGAGTAGCAATCCGCCTCGAATTCCGCTGCTGTTGGCCCTCTATCGAGAATACCTGGATCACCAGGATTCGGCCGAGCTGGTCAGCAAGGTCTCCCAGCGCTATGCGCCCGGAACCCTTCAGCGCCTGGTCCAAAGCCCGGACCGTCAAGTACGCCGGGCCGCCGCGCTGGGGCTGGGTTTCATCGGCGATTTCAGCGCGAACCACACCTTGGGCCGCGCCCTGCTGGACGACGACCGCACCGTACGCACGCTGGCCCAGAACGGCATCCGCTCCGTCTGGACCCGGGCAGGAAACCGGCGCCAGCGCCGACGGTTGCAGACCATCATCCGCCTCAACGCCGCCCGGCAATACGAAGAGGTGATCTACCGGGCGACCGAGCTGATCGAGAAGGCCCCCTGGTTTGCCGAGGTCTGGAACCAACGGGCGATCGCGCGGTTCAGTCTGGGAGATTTCCACGAATCGATCCGCGACTGCCACCAGGCCCTGGAGTTGAACCCCTATCACTTTGCCGCGGCCGCCGGCATGGGCCAGGCCTATTTGGAGTTGAACAACTACGTCTCGGCCCTGGAAAGCTTCCGCCGCGCCCTGCGGCTGAGCCCCGACCTGGAGGCCGTCCGTGTTCAGGTCGTCCGCCTCAGGCGGATGGTCGAGGGCAAGTAAGCGTGCTTGCCCGGAGACAGCCGCTTGCGGCGTAGCGGCACGGGCGAATCTTCTCGCGGCTGCGGAGGTGCTGAGGGGTACCGCCGGTGACGAGCTGCGAGTCCCCCCCTTCCGCGCCGGTCAAACCCGGGACCCACCTGGGGCGAGAAGCCGACTTTTCCGAGTTCCCGTCGGTGCGTGGCGATAGTACATGCCCCCGCTGCCAAGACCAATGGAACATGCATTTTTCGGATTCTTTCTGGCATTTCCTCCGAAAAGGGTTGACAAGAATCGTCGAAAACTATAAACTTAGTCGTTGTTGACCTTGTTCGTCGCGTGGACCGGTGGATGAAGCGGAGACCCCCCATGGCTAAGAAGAGTGCCAAACGCGCAAAACTGCCGACCTTGAGCCGACTCGAATTGACGGTGATGAGCATCGTCTGGGAACTGGGCGACTGTACCTCCGCGCAGGTCGTGGCCGAATTCGCCAAGATTCGCCCCTTGGCGCCGACCACGATTCGCACGGTGCTGGGCAAACTCCGGGAAAAAGGCTACCTCAAGCGCGTGCCCACGGTGGAGCGAGGCTTCAAGTTTCGGGCCAACGTACCCGCGAGTGTGTGGCCCGCCGCTCGCTGAAAGACTTGCTGTCTTCGCTGTTTCAAGACTCGCCTCGTCAGGCCATCGCCTATTTGTTGGCCGATGCGGAGATCAGCGACAGCGATCTGGACGAAATCCGGCGGATGATCGATTCCCGCAAACAGAGGCAAAAATAGAGGCCAAAAGGAACAGAGAAATGAGTCCCGAAAACCTCCTCCCGACGCTGCGCTGGCTGCTCAGCGAAAACCTGCTTTTGCAGCGATTGTTCTTTGCCAGCCTGGAATTGGCTGCCCTCGCCCTGGTAGTCGTGCTGCTGATTCGGCTGGGGCGGATTCGTTCGCCGCGGCTTGCTTGCTTGCTGTGGCTGGTGGTGCTGATCAAGCCGATCGTTTCGTTGGCCTTCGGCAGCCCGATTGCCATCGGCTTGTTAAACCCCGCCGACACACAGGCCGGCGAGACGGCTGACGCGTTACACTCGGTTGTTTATGTTCCGCCTGACGCACCACGGCTTAGGTGGGCGGAATCTGCTGGAGATCCGTTCGGCGACCGCGCGCGCTCGGAACTGCCGAGCACCCCGGCATCGGCATCCGTTGCACCGGCGGCCACCAGCGAGCGCTCGCTGACCGAAGCCTTCCTTGAAGGCCCTCTCCCGCGTGGGATCACCGTGGCGTGGGTGCTCGGAGTGGTGCTGTTTCTGGGCTGTCATTTGTGGGCCCGGGTTCGGCTGTGCGGCATCGTCCGCAGTGCCAAAGCGCCGTCGGCAGGGGTGATGTCGCGCTACCGCGCGATCGCCTCGGAACTGGGGCTGAAGCGGATTCCGAGGCTGTTGGTGACCGAGGTGCTGGATTCCCCCGCGCTGGTCGGCCTGTTGCGACCGGCGATCCTGCTGCCTTCTTGGATGGCTGCCGACGCCGCCGACCCAAAATTGGATTGATCGTTTCGGCACGAGCTGATGCACTGGAAGTGGCTGGACCCGTTGGTGATCCTTGTTCGGGACGTTGCGGCCATCCTTTTCCATTTCCACCCGGTCGCTTGGTGGGCAGGCAAGCGGCAGACGGAGGCGATGGAGCTTGCCTGCGATCGGGCCTTGCTCGTCAACGACTCCGACGCGAGCAATTACGCCGAGCAGCTCTACCAGATCCTCAAAAACATTCGGCACCGCCGCCGTGTCCCGGTGGCCGGCGGGCTGTTTGCCACCCGGACCCAGGTCGGCAAGCGGATCGCCGTTCTGTTGGGCGCCACTATCGCATCACGCCCACAATTGACCGTATTCTCCGTCTTGGGCGTGCTGTTGTTCGCAGCCGGTGCTTTGGCGGTCGGTGGTGGCGTTCGCAGCGACGAGGCCACGGAGCCGTCCGGTAAAACGACGGGAAACGAGCGTGTGCTGCGGTTTTCGAGGACGCAGACAGTGGGCATCATCCGGATTCGCCAACCGCGTCCTCTGGGGATGGACTGGTCACAAGGGTGGGAGGTGGTCGGGCCAGCGCGAGGAACGGTGCGTGTACCGGCGGACAGAGATGTGTGGCTTATCGTGCGCGTTGGAATGGCGGACCCTCGCGCTCTATCCGGGCTCGGGCCGGACGATATCCAAGTGATCAGTACTAGTTCCGATGCAGTCATAGCGAGTCTGACCGGCTGGACCGGGCTGAAATGGTTGGTGAAACACGACAGCCTGCCCCGCAAGGCGGGGCTCGCCCACCTTTCCGGGCTGAAGTCGCTGGAAGGGCTGGTGACGTCAGATTCGCAAATCACGGACGACGAGCTCCGAACCTTGGTCGGCCATCTGAAAGGGCTGAAGTCGTTCAGGTGGCTTGAGCTTGGAAAGACGCAGTTGACGGACGCCGGGTTGGCCCACTTGCGAGACTGCCGCTCGCTCAAAACCCTCCTTTTTGGGAGCAACAAGATGACCGGGAGCGGGCTTTCTCATCTGGCCGACCTGCCCGAACTCGAGGAAATCGGAGTCGGCGGCATGGTCATGGGCGACGAGTTCCTGGAGCGCGTTGCCGAATGCACCTCCTTGAAGCGATTGACCCCCAACTGCCCGAGCATCACGGACGCCGGTGTGGCCCACTTGGCCAAGCTGAAGTCCCTCGAAACGCTGAATCTCCGTTGGGTGCCTGTCGGCGATGCCGGATTGGCGCATCTTAGTGGATTGAAGTCTTTGCGGGAGCTGAACCTTCGTGACACCAAGGTAACCGACGCCGGACTGGCTCATCTGGCAGAGCTGACCTCGCTGGAACGTCTGATGTTGCCCCGGGGAACCACGGATGCCGGTCTGGCCAAACTGCGAGATCTCAAAGGCCTGAAGTACTTGGAGCTGGGAGAGACTCAATTCACTGGCGTGGGTCTGGAATCCCTTAGGGACATGAAGTCGCTGGAATACCTTCGGCCTCCGGGTGATATCACGGACGACGAGCTGGCCATTATCGGGGGAATGCCGCTGCTTAAGGAGCTGTGGATTTCTTCCGGCTCGGTGACCAACGACGGGCTGAGCCATTTGAAGTCGTTGAAGTCCCTGGAGATATTGAGGTTGTTCGCGGGAGAGATCACCGGCTCGGGCCTTGCCCATTTACGCGGCCTGCCGCTGAAGAGGCTGAATGTGGCATTTGGTCGGCTGGACGAATCTCGGTTGACACATTTGGGAGGTCTGTCTCAGCTTCAGCATCTGAGCATTGGAGGGCCTCTGGAGGACGACGATCTGGCGAGCGTAGGGAAGCTGACCCGGCTGAAAACGTTAAGGGTCGATTGCCGCACGCTCAGCGATGGCGCGATGGCCCACTTGGGCAACCTGGCCTCGTTGGAAAGGCTCGATGCCTGGTTTGCAGTGACGGACAACGGACTGAAACACGTGGCCAAGCTGAGGAAACTGAATTCCTTGCAGGTTCATGGCGAGTTCAGCAATAGCGGCTTGCAGCAGTTGCAGGGCCTGAAGTCGCTACAGATGCTTTACATCTTGACGGACAATGAACCGAGCTCTGCTACCCTGAAACGTCTGAGGAGCAAGTTACCTGTCCTTTCCATTCTAAGCGTACTGAAGCGGGGGAAGGTCAAGCCGCGTCCCAAGATCGGACAGATGGCCCCTACGTTCACGGTGCAAACCCTCGACGAGCAGCAGCTTCGGCTGAAAGACTATCGCGGCAAGGTCGTGCTGCTGTATTTCTGGGCGACGTGGTGCAAGCCGTGTGTGGCCTCCACACCGGCCCTGAAGGCGGAGTACGAAAAGTTCAGTGAGGATCGGGATTTTCAGATGATCAGCCTGAGCCTGGACGATGACGAGGGCCAGGTGCGATGGCACGTCGAAGGACACCAGCTAAGTTGGCCCCAGGTGCGGCTGGGCCTGGATTCCGAGGTGGCGGCCAACTACGGCGTCAGTGGGGTCCCCGCCTACTTCGTGATTGGCCCCAAAGGAACTGTCCTCTATGACGGCGGCCTCAAGTGGGACGAGATCAAGGCCGCCGTGGTCAAGAACCTGAAACGTTCCAGGAGTCGCAAGTAACGCGGGGCGCAGTCGAGGGCGGAAACAGAGAGGAGCTAAGGATGTGCTCGTTCCGATCCGCCACGATCGTGCCGGTGCTTGCCCTGTTGCTCGTTTGGCAGACCGGGCCGGCTCCTGCCGCCGATCCGCTGCGGTTCCGCGTCCAACTCGATGCGGACATGGCCGATGGACCGATCAACGGGCGTCTGTTCGTGTTTCTTTCACAAGGAGAGCGTCGTCCTCGGCCGTCGCCGTTCAATTGGACACGTACCGAGCCCTTTTTTGGCTTGGAGGTCCGCAGCTTCCGGCCCGGGACCAGCCGCCGGATCGACGACCGGGCGGACGGATATCCGCACAGGCTCTCGGAACTCGCTGCCGGCCAGTACTGGGTCAAGGCCCTGTTGGATCACGATTTCTACTGTCCGCATCCTGACCTCGGGGTAGGGAACCTCTACAGCGGCGCCCAAAAAGTGAAGCTCGACCCGGCGTCCTCGGGCACGGTGGAACTGTTCCTGGAGCACGTGGTCGAGCCGCAACCGTTTCCCGAGTCGAAGTGGCTCAACGAGGTGGTGATCCGCAGCGAGCGGCTCTCGAAGTTCCACGGGCGGGAGGTAATCGAGCGGGCGGCGGTCGCGCTGCCGCCGAGCTATTACGCCATGCCCGATCGGCGATACCCGGTGGTGTACAGCATCCCCGGCTTCGGAGGCAGCCACCGGATCGTGGTGCAGCCCCCCGGGTTTGGCGTGACCGCGGAGTTGGGAACCATCCATTACGATCTCGCCCGGACCTATTCCCGGGGTCCCCTGAAGCCGGAAGCAGGTGAAGTCGAGTTCATCTGGGTGTTGCTCAGCGGGCAGTCCAAGTGGGGGCATCACTGCTACGCCAACAGCGCAACCAACGGGCCGCGCGGCGATGCACTGGTGTACGAATTGATTCCGCACATCGACCGGAAGTTCCGCACGGTGCCCGCACCGACGGCACGGTTCCTGACCGGACACAGCTCGGGCGGCTGGTCGTCGTTGTGGTTGCAAGTGAGCTATCCGCAGCTCTTCGGCGGCGTCTGGAGCAGCGCACCCGATGCGGTCGACTTCCGGAGTTTTCCGCAGGTCAATCTCTATGCCGACCCGCCGATGGACTTTTACCACGACCGGAAGGGCCGTCGGCGGCCGATCGCGCGGCGGGGTGCTCGGCCGTGGTTGTGGGCCGAATCGTTCTGCCGGATGGACGACTGCCTGGGTCGCGGCGGCCTGTTGCGTTCCTTCGAGGCGGTCTTCAGCCCGTGCGGATCGGACGGGCTGCCGCGCAGGCTTTGGGACCGCCAGACGGGACGCATCGACCCGGAGGTCGCCCGGGCCTGGCAGAAGTACGACATCCGCATGCTGCTGGAAGAAGACTGGGTCGCCCTAGGCCCCAAGCTGCAAGGCAAGCTGCACGTTGTGGTCGGCGAGCTGGACACGTTCTACTTGGAGGGGGCGGTCAAGCGGCTGGCCGAAACACTTCGCAAACTGGGAAGCGACGCGCAAATTGACGTCATACCGGGTAAGGATCACTTCAACCTGCCGACCAGCGATTGCCGCCGCAGGTTCCGCCGGCAGATGAGCCAAACGTACTTCAAGCACCACCGCAACGACTGACCCAACCGTGAAGACCGGGACTGGTTCCAGCCGAGGTCCGCGGTGGACTACTGATGAATCCTCTCGGTCAATATACCGACCTGGCGGGGCTTTTCCGATCGGCTTGCATCGCCTGGAGAATCTGCCTGGCGAAGTGATGGGGGTTCTTGCTGAACTTCTCCAGCGAGGCTTCACTGGAAAACAGGTACACGTTGCTGCTGAAGAGGACCCCGTGCTGGCGACGACCGGGAACGGTTTGTCCCAGCTCGACTGCCATCACCACGTCGTTGCCCGAGAGCATTGGGGCGTAGCGGTCGGGGTTGGCCAGGAACCGCCGCTGTTGCTCCGGTCCGGCGAACAGGTACGTCCGCCCGCGGTGGATCGCTCCCCATCGGCGGTCTCCCAAGGTCCACCTGGGCAGGTTGCGGTACATGTCGTCGCTGAGTTGGACGGGGCAATAGCCGTCCAGGCCCAGGGGTGGATTGCTCGAAGGGCGCCCGCCGGACGCCGGTTGAAGGGCCGGACCGGGATTTGCGGAGTCGGCGATCGGTTCCCGGGGCTGTGCCTGCCGCGGCAGACTCGCCGGTTGTCGCGGTTGCAGACGCTGCTCAGTGCGAGCGTCGCTAGGTGGCCTACGATCCGCCAGATAGGCCGCTGAGCCGCCAGCTTGGCGTTGGCGGTTGTAGTAGTCGGCGTAGCGCTGATCGGGCTGTTGCTGTATGTTGGGAGGTTGATATCCGGCGGTGTTCGGTGGCGGATACCCTTGGCCCGCCGCGGCCGGAACCTGCCCGGTAGGGACCTGGGCATAGGTCTCTGCACGTCGTTTTGTGGCGGCGGCCACCCGGTTCAGACGCGCGACGTACTCAGACGCAGTCAGCGGGCCCCGAAGCTTGCCGATCTGGTAACCTTGCGGCGTAATGATAATGTCGGTCGGCAGGGCCGTTACGCCGTATTGTTTGCAGGTGGTCGGGAAGTAATCGGCATTGACCTTCACGGGGACATAGTTGCCCTCCACTGCTCGTGCGACGCTCGACTGGCTGAAGACCTCGCGATCCATTGCTTGGCACGTCTGACACCAGTCTGCCCAGAAATGGACCAACACCAGGCGATCGGTCTGGACGGCCAGCCGTTTGGCGCTTTCCAGGGTTGGCTGCCAGTGCATCGGCTGCTGGGCCGCCGCCCCAACAGGCAGCAGCAGAATCCCGGTGGCGGTCCAGAACAGCCTGTGTATACTCCGCATCTTGCGTCTCCTCGCAGGTCAGAAGCAGAATTTCCCAAGCTATCGTGATCTAGTTATCGGAAGGGGGCTAGATGAAGTCGTGTGAAAATAACCGGATGTCGCAGATTAGCCGATTTTTCGCAATAGGCAGGCCAGAAGGCCAAAG
>CAZUAM010000065.1:10385-17107 GCA_964618095.1 uncultured Planctomycetaceae bacterium
GGGTAGCCCAAGTTTTTCTTTCCCCAGCGACGCGGGGTTCTGTTGGAGCAATCGGGGAATCGTGACGGCCGAACTGAAGCGGGTCGTCTGATCCGGCTCTTTTGCAAGGGGTAGGCGGGTCGGTTGGGGCAGCCTTTTCGCGGCAGCGGACCGGGAATTAGGCCCCCGCCGAAAGCAACGTGAGTTCCCTGTCCCCCCACAATGTCTTATACTCCAAGGTGATTTAGAGGGGGTCTCGGGGCGGATTTCCGTACTGGCGGGCGGGGTCGGCCCGTTGCTAAGTCGTTGGCTTAACAATATTTGCGATCCTTCGTTAGGGCCGGTTGTGGTTGTAGCCGACATCGGAAGCACGCTGGAGGAGTTGTCTCGTTTCAGCAGGCATCGTGTACTCCCAGCTTGACATAAACCGACACATGGTTAAGATGGCCATAGTTTGAGTTCTGCCTGGCAGGCAGGCGCTTTCGGCCCACGATCTCGAATCTTTGGGCCGCTCCGCAGGAGGGATGATTCTCTGGCGGGGGACGGAAGACGCTTCTCGACCTGAGTTTCCTGCCGTCGACCGATAGGGGTCCGTGATACCGGGCGGGCCAGGATAGATCCAGTGGTCCGACAGCGGCAAGCAGGTTCCCTTGGGCTCGCGAGTGAAAGCGTTCTGGGCGAGCTGCCTGTGAGCGGCCTGCTAAATGGCATAGCGATTTTCGTCGCTGGACGGGAATTGACTTCTGGTTAAGGGTGTTCGGCTCCCAAGGCGACCATCCGATCTGGAGTTCGGGTGATGGTTGCCGAGCGTTGCGCTTCGCACGCGCGGTAGCGTAGCGGTAGTACTCTGTAGGTGCAATATGGCAAAAAGGAAAAAGGACCGTTCACGCGGTCGAACCGGCTCCCATCAACAGTACCCGCGCGGCGGGAACGCCCCCCGGGGGCGCAACCGATCGTATCGAGGGCCGACCAACGGCAATCGCAGCACCGAGGGTGCCGAGAACGCTGAACCAGGGCCCGTCGAACCGGGAGGGGGGGTGCTCGAAATGCACCCCAACGGATACGGATTCCTCCGTGACCCGAAGTCCAACTACGTCCGGGAGATGACCGATCCCTTCGTCCCCGGCAGCATGATCGACAAGTTCGGACTCCGCGAGGGTGTCCTGATCCACGGGATGGTACAGCCGGGACGCCGGCAGCAGGGCCCCCGACTGAAAGAAATCACCGACGTCGACGGGATGAAGCCCGAGGACTACAAAGACGTCAAAAGCTTCGACGAACTGACCCCCATTAACCCGGAATCCTGGCTCAAGCTCGAGGTCGGACCCGAGCCCATGACCACCCGCGTGATGGACCTGCTGACGCCGCTGGGCAAAGGCCAGCGGGCGTTGGTCGTCTCTCCGCCGCGGGCCGGCAAGACGATCCTCTTGCAGCACATCAGCCTGGGGATCTCAACGAATTATCCCGACGTCAAGCTGATCGTCCTGCTGATCGACGAGCGGCCCGAGGAAGTCACCGACATGATCCGGGCGGTCGACGGCGAGGTGGTTGCCAGCAGCCTCGACCGCGACATCGAGAGCCACGTGCGGCTTTCCCAACTGGTCGTGGAACGGTGCAAGCGGCTGGCCGAGATGGGCCGGGACGTAGTCATGCTATTAGACTCTATCACGCGGCTGGCCCGAGCGTTCAACAAGTGGGTGGGCAACACCGGCCGCACGATGAGCGGCGGCGTGGACATCAAGGCCATGGACATCCCGAAGAAGCTCTTCGCCACCGCCCGGTTGTTCGAAGAGGGGGGGTCGCTGACCATCGTCGGTACCGCCCTGGTCGACACCGGCAGTCGAATGGACGAACTGATCTTCCAGGAGTTCAAGGGTACCGGCAACATGGAGCTGGTACTGGACCGCAAGCTCGCCGACCGGCGGATCTGGCCGGCCATCGACATCAGCCAGTCGGGCACCCGTCGCGAAGAGAAGTTGCTCTCACCGGAAGTGCTCCACGCGGTAACCATGCTGCGGCGGACGCTCTCGACCATGCATCACGTCGACGCCATGGAACAACTGACCGCCAAGCTCGGCAAGTTCAGTTCGAACCAAGAGTTCATCGACCTGATCAGCGGGGCCCAGGTCGCCGACTGAGGGGCCCGGGTCGGCGACTGCGACGACAGGGCCCAGCAGATGCGGCAGTGCCCCACTCGGCGATCTGGCGGCCATCTCCGGCGCGATACGGAGGGTAAGCGAATTGGTTAGCGGCCTCACTGGAAATGAGGTGCCCCCTGACCGGGGTTGCGGGTTCGAGTCCCGTGCCCTCCGCTCTTAACGTGGTTTATTGAAAGAGCTTCCGTCATTCGGCCGGCGGAAGCTTTCTTGTTGCTCTCCACCCGGCGGTGGCAAGGTGTCACCCAAAATGTCACCTCGGGCCTTGTGGACCGCCCGTAGTTCGTCCGCCACCTCGTCCGCGTCCAGGTCCACGTAATACTTCATCGTCGTCTCCAGCGATCGGTGGCGCATCAGCAATTGGAGTGTCGCCGGCCTCACCTTCGGGGCCAACGGGTGCCGAAAGACCTTCGCAGATCGTGGGCGGTGGCAAACTTCCCTTGGGCCTTATTCACCACCACGCCGGCCTGCCGTCTGATCGCCGAGACGATCCGAATTACCCGCTTGGGTCTGATCGGGTCTCCGGAGTGCAAGCCCTCGATCGGGAACACGGGCCCCTCCCGATCCTCTTCGGGTAGCCTCAGTAGCCACTCGGCAAAGTCGGGGGTCATCGGCAGGTATCGGTCCCGGTGCCCCTTCTTGGCCTCAGCGTAGATCCGCAACCGCGGCCGGTGGCCCGACTTACTACCGCGATTGCCACCGCAAAGCCGCCGGCCGGTCACGTTATCTCAGTCACACACGCCGCGATCGACAAGTCACCCGCGGCGATCGACCGATCCGGCGACGTCGGCCGGGTCGCCTTCGTCATTCAGCATTCAGCATTCAGCATTCAGCATTCATCCTTCTCTGCGGCCGGGCTCGACTTCCGTGTCGCTGGAGGCCTCCGAGCTTGTCCCGGCCGTTGTTCCGCCTTCCCCCTTCTGCCTGTGTGTGGATCCATCATTGCTTGTCGGGTCGAGGGCCGCCGGTACCGCCTCGCCGATCGCGTCGAGGGCGCCCGGGTGGACCTCGTTCGATCAAGCGCGACCACCGGTCGCGGCTTTATGCGCCTTAGCCACGGGTGCCGACTCTCCCGCCGTGGAATGACAACGCCTTCGAGCAGTTGATTCATGCACCGTTTGCCTTTCCGAACGCCTCCGGCTGGGGGAGTTTGTCCAAGGCCCGAACCAGGATTTGGTCGCCGGCCACATAGTGGCCTTGGGTGGTGCCCATCGTGGTGTGGCCGAGCTGGAGCTGTGCCGCCGCGGGCGAGTGCTCCCATAGGACCGTGGCGACCGTTCTGCGGATTTCGTGCAATCCGAAAGTCTCGTTCTCGGGGATGCCCGCCGCCAGTTGCAACCGCCGAAAGGTGCGGTGGAAGAACGAGTCTTCGTTGCGCGTAAACGGCCGGCCGCCCGACCAGGGGAAGATCAGCTCGCGATCCCCGCGGACCATTTCAAGATGCTCCAGGGCCGGGCGGTTGAGGTAGACATTCTGACCGCGGCGGGTCTTGTGCTTGCGGGCCGGGATGGTCAGCCGATGCGTTTCCCAGTCGATCCAATCGAATCGGGCGTCCAACAGGTTGCGCTTTCGTAATCCGCTATTCCAACACACGACCAGCAACGCCCGCCACCACCACCACGCCGCCGGTAGGCCGTCGATGGAAGGAACGTCCATGATCTCGGCCGCCAGATAGACCCGGCCGATTTGGTCGGGCGTAACGATCCGAACCGCCGGGTATTCCTTTCGGGGTGGCTTCAGCCAGGGCGGCGATTCCAGCAGGCCGGCGCCGTCGCGGTTTGTGCGGTCTGCGGGTCCGGATTTGTCGAGCAAGACCTGGACGTTATTCAGGTGCGTCCGGAGCGAGTTGTTGCTCATCTCCCCGCGCCGACCGCGGCCACCCGAGGCCCTCAGACAGTTGCGAAACTTCGCCAGCATATCGGAGGTGATGTCGCTGAGGGGCGGATCGCCGGTGAACAGCGCCCACAGCCGCAAGCTGGTTTGGTAGTCTGCGATTGCCCTGGCTGAGGCATCTTCCAATCGCATCGGCAGATAGTAATCACGGAAGAAAGTCCGCAGCGTCACCGCGCTGGGCTCATCAAACAGCGGCCGGCCCTTCTGCCGGGCCCACCGCTCACAGGCCAACGCCTGGCGGAGATACTTGCAGGGATCTTTCAACACGGTGTCCGACCCGGCTTGGGCGCGGATGATCTCCACAGCCGTCTCCATCGCCCGGTCTAGCTCCGCTTGCCACAGGTCCGGAAAAAGTCGCTGCCAGTTCGTCACCGTGCCGGGAACAAGACCAAGCCGCCGGGCGATTTCCTCACGGGTCGCGCCGACGGACTGCATGGCCACCGCCCTGCGAATCCGCTCCCGGGTGGCTTGATGCGGGCGGCGTCGCTTCTCATGCAGGGGCGGCGCCGCGATGAGGACCTGGCCGTTTGTCGCCAGGGCAATCCGCGCTTTGAGCAACTCGATCTCCCAAATGCTACGCCACACGCGGATGCGATAGAAAAACGTCGATCGCTTGATGCCAAAGGCCCGGGCTGCTTCGTCGTGGGTGCAGTCGGCCGCCACGATCGCCGCGGCCGCCTTGAGCATTTCAAGGATCTCATCCGTCGGCCGGCGGCCATTCTTGCTTCCGCTGTCCAACTCGCTCATATGAATACCTCCCGCGCGCACGGGGGGACGGGAGTGGATCCGGTGAGTGCCCGGGGCGAAGAGATTGCGTTGGGGTATCGCCTCGAAAGACAGACCACCCCGCGGCCCCCGATGCGCGCGCAAAAAAAGGCCCCGACCCGTGAGGGTTTTGCTTGGGCGGCGCTAGACCACCCGGTCACGGTTGCCCGTTCGCTCGCCCGTTTCGAGGAAAGCACAACCAAACCCACACGGGCCGAGGCCCTTGTTTCTAGCGTTCGTTCAAGCATCGTTCCAGCGTGTGCTCAGGTCAGCACTTGAAGCACCTCTGAGTGTATCACGTTCAGCCAGGGCCGCAACCCCAGCCGGCAAGAAATCCGATGGCCCGCCGACGCCTTCCCGACGCCCGCCCCGGGGCCACCCAGTGGGTGTTTTTCACAAGCAAAATTGTCCAAAATGGAGGCTAGGCAAAATGGGGCGATCGCAGCGAGGCCGGGGCGATCGGCCCCTCTACGTCCGGATCGACTGTCAGATTGTGGTTTTCCACAAACCCCACCGGGGGGGCAAGTACAAGATCTATCTGACCAACGCGCTGATCATCAGGCCGTGACCCTGCCGGCGGCCCGGCCGTGACTTCTCGACTATTCCGCGGCGAGGCCAGTACAGTGGCCTTCGCCCCGTGACTCGTGACCATCGAGCGCGCCGGCTGAGGACCTCACCGCCGCAGTGGTCGCGGGTGGATCCGCCCCCGGGATGCCCCAGGTGGCCGACAGCAAACCCTGCGTTCTCAGAGACTTCCCAGCCCCGATCGCCCGCCAGCCGGCGACGACGGGGCGGTGGCGGCGTATTTCGCGCCGCCCCTGGTCCCCGCCCCCGCGCCAAGATGAGTGAGCCCGAAAAACGCCCTTAACATATGAAAAAGCCCCCCAATCCCCCGGCGGGAGCCTGGGGCGGGGGGGGCGGGAAAGGACCCCGGGCCTAAGCCACGCTTCCACGTCACTCGTTCACCACCACCGGCGGCCGGCTGTTTTGCCGCGTTGCCGCAGCGGTGTCCTTCATCGCGGCGACGGCCTCCTCCATGTCCGTGGCTGTTTCGCGGTTCACAGCTACCAGTTCGCTTAGCATGCGTAGCATCCCAACCCCGGCAGTCCCGCTTACTTGCGAGTAGGTCGCCTTCGCGGTGACGCCGGCAAACCCCGCGAGTCCGATTTTGCCTCCCTCGTCGAGCATGTCCCAGTTGAGGAATTCCTCTTGGCCCGTGTTACGCAAGGCGAGTCCCATTGCCTGCCGGGCCGCCTCGCGCCTCTGCGCCCGCTCCCCAGCGGGCCCGAACGCCATCGCGTCCTTCAGTTTTGCAGCCAGGATGTTCTGGAGTCGCTGCCATTTTGTGATTGGGATCTCGACTTCGATCCCCTTGCGTTCCCGCTGGAACAGGCCCGGCCCCGCTCCCGCGCGGATGGTCGCCAAGGTCTTTTTCAACTCCGGTAGCGACCGAACCAGGTCACTAACGGCCTCCCGCTCCCGAACCTCAGTAAACCCGAATCGTCCCGCCGCCTCGGGCGTCGTCACCCCCTCTCGTGCCGAGAATTCCAGTCGTTTCAACTGCCCGGCTTCGCCCAAGCCCATCGCCTCGAACTTCTTCTGCATGGGGCCCGGAGCCTTGGACAGGGCTGTCCCGCCCCGCTTCAGGTAGGTCCGCAACTCCTCCGCCCGTCCGGTGCCTGCCAGTGTGGCGGCGGCCGCCCAGCCTACCTCCTGGTCCTGCCAATATTTCAGCCCAGCAGCCCCCTTCGCCAGCTCGCGAGGCGACCTGGCCGATGCCTCGCCGGCCACGTGGGCCCGCCGTAGCGCGGCTGCCGGGTCGAGCCCGCTAGCCTGGATTCCCACGTTAGTTTTTTGACTTAACACCACGCAGCCACTCGCGTCTTGCGAGAGGGGGCTATCCGAAGATGAGGCGGAGGCGTTTTCCGC
>CAZUAM010000066.1:0-17077 GCA_964618095.1 uncultured Planctomycetaceae bacterium
GGGATTGGGGATTTGGGATTGGGGATTTGGGATTTGGGATTTGGGATTGGGGATTTGGGATTGGGGATTGGGGATTTCGAGTTACTGTTTAGCGGCCGCCGGCACGGCGGCCTGATCGGCCGGGGAAGCCCTGGGGCCACTTTAGCCGAGAATGCCGGAAAATCCAATCGCAAACCGGGCGGTGTCGGGGGCTTCCCCCCGGGGTTTGAGGCTTTCGGGGCAGGCGGGGCTAGGCCGGGTCCGGCGGTGCTCGTATAATCGGCGCGGCGGACGACCGCGGTGCTGCGGCAATCGTGGTTTGGCGAATTGGCGCTGATTCTGCCGCATTCATTGGGCGATAGCCGGGGGACAACGTCCCGCGGGGGTCTCTCGCCGGGCGTTGCCCGCCGGCTATTTGCAGACGCTCAGTTGAGCGTTGACAGAGACGTTCCGCCAACTCAATTTCCGGAGATCGCCCGTGCGATCGATCGCCGTGATGAATCAAAAAGGCGGTGTGGGGAAGACCACCACGGTGGTCAACTTAGGCGCTGCGTTGGCGGAGGCGGGGCAGCGGGTGTGTCTGGTCGACGTGGACCCGCAGGCCCACGCCTCCTTGCACGTGGGCCTCGACCCGCGCCCCGAGCAGCCTTCGATCTACGA
The DNA here is from genome assembly GCA_964618095.1 of uncultured Planctomycetaceae bacterium. Lineage (GTDB taxonomy): Bacteria > Planctomycetota > Planctomycetia > Pirellulales > Thermoguttaceae > CAZUAM01. Next base: position 640 of record CAZUAM010000066.1, read on the forward strand.
CGTGTTGGCCGGCAAGGTCAGTCTGGACAACGCCCGGCGGAAGGTGTGGGAGAACCTCTGGCTGGTCGGGTCGAGTCTGGACTTGGCCGCTGCCGAGATCGAGCTGGCCGGGGTGGACGGCCGGGAGGTAGTTTTGCGGGACAAGCTGCGTGAAGACGCTCAGCCGCTGGACTACCTGTTGATCGACTGTCCGCCGTCGCTGGGGATTCTCACGCTCAATGCGCTGGCCGCGGTGGAGGAGGTTTTCATTCCCTTGCAGCCGCATTTTCTGGCCTTGCACGGACTGGGCAAGCTGTTGGAGACGATCGAGCTGGTGGCCGCGCGGATCAACCGGCGGCTGAGGCTCAGCGGCGTGGTGTTTTGCATGTACGACTCGAGCACCCGGCTGGCGGCCGAGGTGAGCCAGGACGTGGAAGAGTTCTTCCGGGCGGCGCGAGGCCGGCAGACCCCTTGGGCCGGGGCGGAGGTTTTCGGGACGCGGGTTCGGCGGAACGTGCGGCTGGCCGAGGCCCCGAGCTTTGGGCAGTCGATTTTCCAGTACGCGCCCCACTCGCACGGGGCCGAAGATTATCGGCGGCTGGCCGAGGAGATTTTGGCGGGCGGCCCCGGTTGAGGGCTGGGCCGGTGAGGTTGGCGAGCGTGGGCCGCGACGGCGGCAGGCGGACCACTGCGGGGCATCCATCGGCGAGCTGCCCTTTGCCAATCACCCTCGGCGGCCTTGCTGTGCGGATTATGGGGGTTGCGGCGACGGCTTGTTCGGGTTTTGCGGGAAAGCCACGTTCCGGTCTGGTGCCGCCTTTTCCTAATCACGCCGGTAGCACCGGTTGCCCCGCCAGCGGCAGGGCAAAATGTGCCGCAGAGCGGCGAATTGGGCGAATCCTTGACTGTGCCGGGGACGATCCGTTCTACAAGTGAGATGGACTGCCGACCCCGCGAAGGAAAGGAGTCTGGAATATGAGGTCTCTTCACATTGCCGTCTTGGTGTCGATCGTGGCCCTGGGTGCCACACCTGCGGGGGCCCAGTTCGGGCTGTACGGATCGCCGGAGATGCTGAATCTGTCGCAGCCGGACCCGGCAGCCGTTCCCTACGGCGGCTACGCCACCCCGACATCGTATCCGGTCAGACGGGTGGCCCCGGTAGGACGATACGTCCCCGCGGCTCCCTCGGTCGCGGTTCCGGTGTGGCGATACACCAGGGCTTCGGTGCAACCGGCGGTTGGCAGCCGGTACGCCGGCGAGCCGCTGGAACCCGCCCCGCCGGAGTCGCCCCCGCCGCTGCCCGGCCCGTCACCGACCGACTTTCCGGCGCAGGGTTCCTACGGGGTGGACCAGATGTTGAGGGGGGCGGGCAGCCGGGAGTCTCGCGGTTACTACGGGCAGGGCGCTGGGGGTGGTTGCCCCGAGTGCGGCATGCCGGAGGGGCAGTGTGGCTGCTTCTCGCAAGCCGTGGGGGGTTTCGAGCAGGCAGCGTGTGAAGGTTGGGCCGGATACCGCGGCCAGATGGATGGTTGGGGCCCGTGGTACGCGTCGGTGTCGGTGCTGGTGATGGGCCGCAACGCCCCGAACCGGCTGTGGACAACGTACGAGAGCGGCAACGAGCCCCATCAGATAGACGGTGTGAGCCCATTCGAGTGGCGCTGGGGCGGGGAGATTCGCTTCGGCCGACGGTTTTGCTGCTGCGGCAGCAGCACTTGGGCCCTGGAAGCGACCTATTGGACGCTCGAGCCGTTGAGCAGCTTCGCCAGTATCACGCACCCGAACGGGGTGAGCACCACGCTGACCGTGGGCAACGTTTTCTTTGGGGGATACCCCGCGACCGAATGGTTCGACAACGCCCTGGAACATCGCCTGCGACGGCGCAACGAGGTCCACAGCGTCGAATTGAACCTGGTTCGCTACCGGATCTTCAGCACCGCCGAGCTGCCGTGGGACTTGAGCTGTTCGGCGAGCGTGCGTTACTTCCGGTTCGACGAGAACCTGGTATTCAGTTCGGTGGCCAACCCCGTCAACATGACGGATACCACCCTGCATCACGAAGCCTTCCTGGACGATCGCATCACCAACAGCCTGGTGGGCTTCCAGCTTGGCTTCGACGCCGACTTCTACCTGACTCCCAGCTTGCGTATGTTCGTGGTGCCGAAGTTCGGCATCTACAACAACCAAATTGAGCATCTCTTCAAGGCGTACCTGGGCGACGGCACGGTGGCCGCCCAATACGAATACCCCGGGATGACGTATCCGGTCAGTTCGACCACGGACGTGGTCTCGTTTCTGACACAAATTGACGTGGGGCTGGCGTGGCACTTCGCCGCGAACTGGAGCGCCCACATTGGGTACCGCGCGGTGGTGGCGACGCAAATTGGGCTGGCCGACCACCAGATCCCGCACTTCATCGTGGACATTCCCGAGATCGCCAACATCGACGCCAACGGGGATTTGATCCTGCACGGGGCTTTCGCCGGGGTGGCGTACAACTTTTAAGCATCGCTGAATCACTCGTCACTTCCGGTTTGCGTTTGGCGGGCAATCATCGAGAGGGTGGCCTCATTTTGTGCCGGGGCTGCCCTTTTTCTTCGTTTGCAGAGCACTGCTGAGCAACCGCTGCGGGGGACATCCGCCTCGATTCCCCGCGGCTGCATTCACGGCGGCGCCGGTGGTACTATGATTGGGGTCGGTGTTGCCGCCCTCGGCCACGAGGATCAAGAGGTTTTGCGGGGAGGTGCCCTGAGGATAAGGAACACGAAGCAGGCTGGAGACCGGAAGACTGTCTTGGAGGTGACCGTCAATGTATAATGCATTGCGGGTTCAACCGGGCGTGAAACAAAGAGGCACTAGAGCTCAAACGAGGAAGGTTCTCGACGGCCATCGGAGGAGACCAGTGAACGCTGTAGCTCTGGCTTGTCTGTTTGCCGGTGGGCTGCTCGTCGATCTTGGCAGCGCCGGCGAGCCGACCGTGGCACATCCGGTCAGTATTGACTCCCGGGCGGCCATGTTCTATCCGCCGGCGGACACGGCGCAGCGGGACGATTGGCGGCGGGCGCTCGACCGCTGGCGGGCTGAGAGGCGGAGGGCACTGAAGTACGATGACGCCCTTTACCGCCGATCGGAGCTGGTTTGGGCACGGCGGGATTTCACCTGTGCGTTTGTGATGCTCTGGGACGAGGGGTGCTGGGATTGGCAAAACGGGCGGTTTAAGCCGGAGGAGTTCCTGGAAGACGGCAAGAGGCGTTTCGGCGGCTACGACAGCGTGGTGCTGTGGCACGCCTATCCGCGAATCGGCTTCGACAACCGGAACCAGTTCGACTTCTACCGCGACATGCCGGGCGGGCTGGAGGGCCTGCGAAGACTCTCCCGGCAGTTGCACAAGCAGGGCGTGAAGGTGTTCCTCGACTACAACCCCTGGGACAGCGGCACGCGGCGTGAAGGCAAGGACGACCTGACGACGCTCGCCGGCCTGGTCAAGGCGATTGAGGCCGACGGCATTTTCCTCGATACGCTCACCCACGGCTCCGAAAACTTCCGCCAACTGCTCGACACCGCCCGGCCGGGTGTGGTCCTGGAAAGCGAGCTGCCGCTGCCGGTGGAAAGCATCTGCGACCACCATCTTTCCTGGGCGCAGTTCGGCGGCCGGATCCGAGAGGAGGGTCCGGTGGGGGTGCTGCGAAACAAGTGGTTCGAGCGGCGACACATGCTCCACCTCATCCGCCGCTGGCACCGCGACCATACGGCCGAACTGCACGCGGCGTGGCTCAACGGCGCGGGGATGCTGGTCTGGGAGAACGTCTTCGGGCAGATGCGGATCTGGTCGCGGCGGGACCGGTCGATTCTTCGGGCGATGATTCCCATCCAGCGGCGGCTGGCGGACCATTTCATCGGCGAGGCGTGGACGCCGCTGGTGCCCACGCACACCGAAGGCATCTACGCCAGCCGATGGGAATCGGACGGCGTGAGATTATGGACGCTGGTCAACCGCCTGGAAAAGGGCGCGGCAGGCGAGTTTCTCAAAGTGGACCGCCGCCGGGGCGACCGCTACTACGACCTGGTGCGCGGCCGGCAGATCGAGCCAAAGGTCGAAGCCGGCAAGGTTTTGCTCGGCGGGGCCATACGAGCCCGTGGGATCGGGGCCTACGTGGCCGCCCCGCGCGCAAAGCTTGGCGACGATTTCCGGGCGTTCCTCGACGGGCAAGCGGAACTGGATCGCCGGGCGGATTTCGACACCCGGACGCCCGTTCTGAAGGAGAGACGCCGCCCGGTGAAGCCCACGAAGAGATATTCCAGCGCGAAGCTCCCGCCGGGTATGGTGCCGATTCCGGCGGCGGCGTTTGAGATGCAGGTCGAGTTCAGCTCGCGTGAGTGCGGCGGGTATCAAACGCCGCTGCGGCGGGCGGTAAAACTGGCGCCTTACGCGGTGGACGCCACCCCGGTGACCAACGCCCAGTTCGCCCGATTTCTTCAGGAGGGCAAGTACAGGCCAAAGTACGCGGAGAACTTTCTGGAGCACTGGGCCCACGGCAAGCCGCCGGCGGGCAAGGAAGCCCATCCGGTGGTGTACGTGGACCTGGACGACGCCCGGGCCTACGCCGCGTGGGCGGGGAAGCGGCTGCCGACCGAAGAGGAGTGGCAGTATGCGGCCGGGGGACTCAAGGGCCTTGCCTACCCTTGGGGCGACCGTTTCGACCCCGCCCGATGCAACCGGGGGCAGAGGGGCAACACGACCACTGCGGTACGGGCCTTTCCCGATGGGCGCTCGCCGCTGGGGCTCTACGACACGTGCGGCAACACCTGGGAGTGGACCGAGAGCGAGCGGAGCGACGGGCGGACGCGGTTTTGCGTGATCAAGGGGGGATCGTTTTTCAAGGCCCAGGGGTCGGGCTGGTACGCCGACGGCGGGCCGCAGCCGACGCGGTTGGCCGCCAAGTTCCTGATGATGTGGCCGGGGCTGGACCGCTGCGGTACGATCGGTTTCCGCTGTGCCGTTGACATGAAACATGAAGGATCTGAGTGAGCACGGTGGGCTGCGGCCCCGGTCAAGACGGCTTAGCCCCAATACCGTTCAATTAGCCGTAAACCGAGTATTCGCTTATGATTCCGTTGAACCATAAAGCCGCGACCGGTGGTCGCGCCCGGAACGATCACCGCCGGTTTCTGCGATCCTTCGGCGCAACCACCGGTCGCGGCTTTATGAAATTCCGACATCATAACTGCACATGACATCGGCACTTCCGGCTCATTGAACGGTATCGGGCTTAGTGCCCGGCGGCGGCTAAGCTTGTGTAGTTCGATTACCCAAACCAGGGCCAAAGGAGGTGTGACGTGTCGATACTTGGTTCCCAGTTGCTGCTCGTTGCGCTGGTTGGGCTGATGGCTGCTGCCAGTGGTCATGCCTCGCAGGAGAAGAAGGAGTTGGTGCTGAATCCGAACTTTACGGTAGCCGGGAAGAAAGCCTTGCCGGCAAACTGGTCGGTCTGGACGCCCGTCTGGCAGCAGGCCGGTTGCAGGGCGCGTGGTGTTGGGGAGGGACTTTTGCTGGACGCTCCCGGACGGCCGTACGCGGTGGGCGGCGTTTGGCAGGATCTCAAGGGGATCGAGCAGGGGCAGGCCTACGCGATCGAGGTGGCCTGCAAAGGGGAAGGGATTGCTTCTCCCTTTCGGTCGCTTTACGTGCGGGTGACCTGGACCCGGAGCGGAAAGCCGCTTTACCCGGCCGGCATGCTGGTGCGGGGGCCGTTTCCCGCAGGTGAGATGCTGGAATTTCGGGACGTGCTTGTGGCTCCCAAGGATGCCGACGGTGCGCGGCTTGGGCTGGAGATGAAGTGGCCCCGGGGAGGCTCCGCTTGCTGGCGACGGGCGAGTGTGCGCCGCAGTTCGCCGCCGGCACGGCGGAAGGTCAAGATCGGGACCGTCTACTTACGGCCGCGTGGCAGCACGCCCAAGCAGAATCTGGAGTTGTTCTGCAAGCAGATCGACGCGGCCGGCAAGCTGGGATTGGACATCGTGTGTCTGGGCGAGGCGATCACGCTGGTGGGGACCTCGGCAGGCCTCGGTGACGTGGCGGAGCCGATCCCCGGCCCGTCGACCGCACGGCTGGGACGGGCCGCTAAAGACGGCCACTTGTGGGTGGTGGCGGGGCTATACGAACGGGACGCCGGCTGCGTCTACAACACGGCCGTTCTGATCGATCGCGGGGGCAGGCTGGCGGGCAAGTACCGCAAGGTGCATTTGCCCCGCGAAGAATGGAAGAAGGGCGTCACGCCCGGTCACGAGTATCCCGTGTTTCAGACCGATTTCGGAACCGTGGCGATCCAGATCTGCTACGACTGGTTCTTCCCGGAGGCGCACACGATCTTTGGGCTTCGGGGCGCAGAGATCGTTTTCGCGCCTACTTGGGGCAACACATTGCCTGACCGGGAGGGCTGCGCGAGGGGGGAGACGGTGTTTCGCGCCCGCGCCCGCGACAACGGTTTCTACCTCGTGCCCTCGGTCTACGACGGCAACAGCATGATCATCGACCCGGTGGGACGAATCCTGGTCTCCAGCAAGGGCGGGGAGGGAGTCTTCTGGCGGGAGGTCGAGCTGGGCCGGCGGGAACGCCTGGAGTGGGTGGGCCACTGGCGGTCGATCGGCCCGCGCCACCGGATGCCGTCGACCTACGGGCCGCTGACGACCGACCATTAGCGCGGGACGCCGGAAGGGAATCGAGTGGTGTGCCTGCGCCCCGGGTCAGGCAACGCCTGCCTGTTCTTTGAGGCAGGCTTGGACGGTTGCCACGAGGCAGCTCGGGCTGAAGGGTTTGAAGACGACCTCGTGCAGTCCCAACTCTTCTCTGAGTCGAGCCAGGTCCAGCTCCAGCCCCTTGGCCGAAAGCATGATCGCCGGGAGGTTGCTCAAGGAGGGGTCTTCCCTGAGCCGGCGACACAGCTCTTCGCCGTTTATTCGGGGCATCTGATAGTCGGTGATCAGCAGATCAACGCCGCCAGCTTGCAGCAGCTTCCAAGCCTCACAACCGTCTCGGGCAACCGTGACGGCAAACCCCGCGCGCTCGAGGTTGAAGCGGACGATGTTCAACATCACCCGATTGTCGTCTGCGACCAGGATCTTCTTTGACTCTGAGTGCATTTTGCTCACTGCGTTTGGCGAGTAGGTGGTTTGGCGAGTAGGTGAAACAGGAAACGCTCCACAGTATCCACTGATAGCGTGGTTACAGCATGACCCAGAGTCGGCAGGGACGAGGTCGGCTGCAACTTCCCCTAAAACATAATTCACGACCGGGTTAGAGGCAAACGTGGCTGGAGACTTGCCCGGGGGGCAAACGCGAGCTACCCTTTCGGGGGCTCTTGCAGCCGCGACAACAGTCAATCTCCCACCTGCTCAAGAAGAAGACCGAGATGAATCCGCTGCTGGAAGAGAACAACGACTGGCGGATGATTACGTCAGTTCTGACGGACGTCCTCGATGCGCAGTTTGGGGTGACGGTTCTGCCGAGTTTCTCTGCCAGCCAGGTAAGGCCGGTGATCGAGAACGTGTCGGCCGAGCAGTATCGGCTGGTGATTCCCATTGGCCAGGAGGGGGGCAAGCCGGTGGTGGCGGTGGGGACGCTGGATGCCAAACCGGGCGAGATCCTGGAGAAGCTGTTAGGGCTGGCCGTGCGATACGTCCGCCAAGGCCGCCGCTTGGAAGAGCAATGCCTGGACCTCGAGGCGTACGCCCGGCAGATCAGCCGGGACTTCGAGGAGCTCACCTGGCTGCGTGGCCTGCTGCAACGGCTCAAGGACTGCGAGGAGGGGGGCTCGCTGGAGAATCTGGCGGAGACCGTCCTGTCCCCACTCTGTCCGCTGATCGGCGCGGAACAGATTATCCTGGTTTCCGCGGATCCGCAGAGCAGCTCGCCCGGCCAAGAGGTGCCGCCGGTTGGCAAGGCGGTTGTGCGGGCCGGGGCCGAAAAAGAAGTCTTGGACGACCCGAGCTGCTGCAAACTGGTGGATCGCATGCGCGAGGTGGCGGGTGTGCAGTCGTTGGTGCAAACCGGGATGAAACGGAGACGCGAATTCTCCATGGTGCCCGAGGTTGACTCCTGCATTCTGGTGCCGGTGATCAGGCAGGAGTCTCTGCTTGGTTGGCTCTTGGCCGTCAATCGGATCACAAGGACCGACGACTCGAGCACCACACGGGGCGACTCCGACTCGATCCCTTCGGAGGATGACTTCGGCACCTTCGAGGCAAACCTGCTGAACTTTGCGGCGGTGATGCTGGCCGCGCACGCGCGTTGCGCCGAGTTGTTCGGGCAGGCGGCAGATACCCAAAGGGAACGCCTGGCCGCCAATTGACCGGCCAAGAGCCCAGCAGCGCTTCAGGCACAAGAGGCCGGATCGGGAAGCTCCGGCTGGGTGGAATCGTCGCTGTGGTGCGATTCCTCGAGACACTCGATGAACCGCTCGACCAAGTCTTCGTTAAGCCATCCTTGGCGGACCTGGTCGCGCAAGCTGGCAATCGCCTTGGCGTGGGGGACGGCCTTTCGGTACGGGCGGTTGCTGGTCAGAGCGGTATAGACGTCGACGATACCGACAATCTGGGCGCCCAGCGGGATCTCGTCACCGCGCAGCCCGTCGGGGTAACCGGTGCCGTCGAAGTGTTCTTTGTGGTGGCGGACGATGGGCAGTACGGGCTTGAGCGGTTTCAAGGGGGCACAGATGTCGCAGCCGATCCGCGGATGCTGTTGGAACATCGCCATTTCTCGGGGGCTCAGGGGGCCGGTTTTCTCCAGCACGGCATCCGGAATCGCGATCTTTCCCACGTTGTGCAGGATCGCACCGTACTTGATGATCTTCAACTCAGCAGCATCCAGGCCCATGGTCTTGCCGAGCATGACCGCGTAGCTGGCCACTTTTTCCAGGTGGCTATGTGCGTATCCGTCCTTGGCCGCCACCGCCCGCGCCAATGCCAGGGCCACGCTTTCGGCGCCGATCAGCTCCTGGTTGAACCTGTGTATCCGCAGCAAGGAGCGGAGTCGGACCGTGAGTTCGGCGCGATTGACGGGCTTGGTGAGAAGATCGTCGGCCCCGGCCTCCAAGGCCCGCATTTTCTCCTCGGCACTGTCCGAGGAGGTAATGGCGATGATGGGGATTAGCTGGAACTGATCGTCGCTTTTCAAGGCGCGGCACACCTCGTAGCCGTCGATCTCCGGCAGATCGAGCTCCAGCAGAATGGCGTGGGGCGTGGGGCGTGCGCGTGCGCGTTCCAGGGCTTGTGGTCCGTTGCTTGCCTCCAGCATCTCCCAACCGAGCGAAGTGAACAGATGCCGGAGGATCTTGCGGACCGTGGGGTTCTGATCCGCCACCAGCATCCGGGTGACCTCGGTGGTTTCGTCGGGCGGACCGAGCGGATTTACGCTCTCCGGCACGATTGCTTGGAGTTGGCTTGTTTTGGGAGCCGCTGCCGGAGGAAGCGTGGCTTGGCCAGTATCAGTCTTGCCCATCATGGGATTGCCCTCACGTGGTTGGATCTTGCCCTACACCGCGAGTTCCTGACGATTCCCAGTTTGCACGTCAATCGGGTAGTTGAAGTCCTGTTCGCTGGTCTTGCGCTGCCGGGATTCCTGGGCCTCGGCAACTTGGCCGCCTTCTTTGGGCAGCCGCACGTTGAACACACTGCCCGAGCCCGGGACGCTGTCCACAAGGATTGATCCGCCGTGCAACTCCACCAGATGCTTGATGATGGACAAACCCAGGCCGGTGCCGATTCCTTGATCACCGTGAGCGGCCTGGTAATAGGGGTCGAAGAGCCGCTCCATCTGTTCCGGGTCGATTCCCCTGCCGGTGTCGCGCACGCTGATGACCACGTGCTTGTCGTCGGCCCGCACCTGCATTCTGACGAACCCACCTTGCTCGTTGAATTTCACCGCGTTGGAGAGCAGGTTGAGCAGGATTTGCTTCAGGCGGAGGGGATCTGCCACGATCTCCCTGACGGCCGGATCCACTTGCGCGGTGATGGTGACCGCGGCCTCCGCGGCCCGGGGTTCCGCCATGGTGATGCACTGGTCAACCAACTCCGGCAAGGCCACCGTCTCAGGTGCCAGCTTGATCATTCCGGCTTCCGCCTTGGCATAATCGAGGATGTCGTTGACCAGGGCCATCAGATGCTTGGCACACTTGTCGATGTCGGCGACAAAGTCCTGCTGGACTTCGTTCATTGCGCCCGCAGATTCGTCCAGGATCGTTTCGGTGATGGCCAGAATGGCGGACAACGGCTGGCGGACTTCGTGGGAGGTGCTGGTGAGCGCGGCCGCGCGGGTGGCCATGGCCTTCTCGTCGATCTCGCGCTGGACCTGGAGGCGGTGCTCTTCGGACTGGAAACGGTAGGCCTCGACACCCAGGCGCCAGGCAAGGAACAGCAGGATACACAAGCTGGCCAGGTCGGTAAGGGGATCCAGAAGGGGATCACCGCTTCCCGGCTTGGTCGCGAAGTATACCTGGGCCAAGGTCGTGCCGGCAGCCACGAAGAGCACCAGCACCGTCAGGGCAAGCGCGCGGCGCTTGACCAGCGCGTAGGCGGTCCCGGCAATCCCGATGTAGTAGAGATTCAACAGCAAGCGATCCTCAGACGCGACGCCGTGGAAGGCGGCAATCAACAGCAGCGTCAGGGCCGCCAGGCCCGCTTCGGCCGTAAGATACTTTCGACGTCTTCGCCACAACTGCTTGGGCGTGAGCTCTTCGAGATGCATGTGTTGCTCCCTCGGGTCAGTCCCGTGAAGCGGCGTGAGGCCGCTGAATTTTCCCGTGCAAACATAGGTCGCGTTTGTGGAAATTACAAACAATTGCCGGTAATCGGTTCCCTCTGAAGTGGTATTATCGCCCCACACTCCCCCCAGAGATGTGGGCGGCCCGGTTTCTAGACCGCGTTTAAGAAAGAGTGGGGTTGAAAAAGCTGCCCCTGGAACCCGCCAAATCAAGATGAACGGACCCCTACGGCTCTTGGGCGAAGCTTGCGGGCATCGGTTCGGGATTCTCCGGCGGCTGGGTCGGCGCCGCGTGCACCGACCAGTTATTCGCCGCCTCGGAGCTAAAGGTCACCGTAAACGAACGCTCGCCTGTGGACGTGTCGATGGTCACCGCACAAGCATAGGGGTTCTGCGGCGGAAGGCCGGTTTCCAACAGGGCCAGGCCCCGGGCCAGGGCCTGAACACTGCCTTCGTCGCGCTGGCGCAGAAGTGTGCGAGCCGTCTCGATCCGCAGCGCGGCGCCGACCTGGCGGTAGGCCACGCTGTAGATGGAAAGCAGCAGCGCGATGAACACCAGCGCCATCACCATTGCGTAGCCGCGTCTTGGCGTCCCGGTTCTCATGGGTCTTTTGCGATGATTGTGTAGGTTCGGTTGAGATCTCGGTACTGCAAGGTCAGATCGATTCTGACTCCGTCAACCTGCTCGGTGAGTTGCATTTGGCTCACCTTGTCTGCCACGGCCAATGCCACCCCCGTCTGCTGGTTGGAGCGGATCAGTTGGCTTCCCTGCACTTCATAGACGATCACCGTGTCGGGAAGGCCCCAGTTGGCGACGCCGTCGGCCGGCTGGCCGTCGAAGCAGAGCCAGAGCGCCGAGCCATCGACCACCAACCGGCCGACAACGCACCCGAGCTGCCTCTCCCCTGTAATCTGGCTGGCAAGGCCGCCGCCGAGATCGCGGGCAAGGCTTTCGACTGCCAAGTTGGCTTCCTGGGCCACCCGGCACCGCACCACCGCGTCGGTGGAGGATCGCCCCAGCCCGGTCCAGGCCCCTGAAATCAGCAGCACCAGCAAGCTCATCAGCCCGCCGACGAGCATGATTTCGGTGAGCGTGAAACCACCGCAGCGGCGGGCACCGACGCGAAGCGTTGGTCGGCGAGCCGTGCCTTTGGGCGATCGCATAATCATGGAACCTGCACCGTTACCGACACGTTTGCAGTCACGTCTTCACTGGTGAGTGACCTCTCCAACGATACAACCTCTACTGTGTTTCCCGCAGGTACAATCCGCACGGCGTCGGCTGCGATGTTGCCATCGGCATCATCACCCAGCTTAACTCGCAGCGTGTCGCTAGAGATTGAGAACAGTCCCAAGCTTTCCCACGGCGACCCCTCGAAGATGGTTCCCGAAGGGGCCACTGTCTGATCGACCCTGACGGTTGCCTTGGCAACCGAGTCGTCGTACACGGTGTAGGGCGCATCGCTGGCTTGATCCGCCGCCTCCCCGAAGGTTACCAGCACTTCGTACCAACCTGGAGCGATTCCCTCAAACCGCCACTTGGCTTTGTCGCCAACGCCCCCGCCATTATTCCAACGGAGGTCTCCGGCGAATGCATTGGCCCGGGGGGCGCTCTGCCAGTCGATGATGTCTACGTCCGTTTCGCTGTAGCCCGGGTCCCCGTTGTCGATCAACGTCACGGGGGGCACGGCCGCGCCGGGGTCTTCGGTGCGGATCGAGGCGGGAGCACCAAGCTTGCGGGCCCAGGCATCGGTCGAGGGCACCAGGTAGTACGTCGTCTGGGCGTCAAACCGGCTCTCCAACTCTCGAACCTGCCTGGATTGCATGACGACCAGCGGCCCCAGTCCGGCCAACGCGATGCCGAAGACCACGAAGGCCACCTGGAGTTCCAGCAGCGAGAAGCCGATGCGGAGGGTGTATTTCGAAGGATTGAAGCTCATAATCCCACGTCCTATCGGGCGGAATGACGGGGTGACGGCGTGACGGGGTGAGGGGGTGAGCTGTCACCCAGTCACCCACTCACGTTTTCACGTCTCCTCTGTGCATAGGTGCCGAGCCTCATTGAAACCCGGGCACGATGCCGGGCTGTCCGGCGGCCTGGATGGTTCCGGAGAGGACTCCACTCTCGTCGATCGTAAACTGGCCGGTCCATCGCACGCTGCCGGTGCGTGTGGCCGTGGCCGTAAAGGTTGTGGCGTCGGCCGTGGAAACGGCATAAGCGTAGCGCGATGTGCCGGAGACGATCGTGGGATCGAGCAGTCCCAGCGATTCGAGTTCGGACAGGTCGCTGGTGTAAGTGCGGTTTTCCAGCCAATAGAGCCGCTGGGCAGTCCAGATCGCGCGCAGATTCGCACCGGCGATATCAGCGCAGGATTGTTCGATGCTCCGGTGGAACGAGGGGGCGGACATCGAGATCAGTACGCCGATCACGACCAGCACCAACATGACCTCCATCAGGGACAGGCCGCGGTGGCAGAGAGCGGCGGGCGAGTGGCGAGAGTCGCCTGGTAAATGACTATGCGGGATTCCGGGAAAAGGGGACAGGCGCATTTTGCCTGAAAGGCCCGAAGGGTGCTTCGCACAAAATGCGCCTGTCCCCTTTTCCCTGATACGCTTTCGGCGGAACTGGATCATCTCGGATGCCCCTATTGTACTTTGCCTGCCATCTCGAACATGGGCATATAGATGGCCAGCATCAGCCCGGCGATGGTGGCTCCCATCACCACGATGATGGCCGGCTCCATCAATTTGGTGACTTTGGCGATGAAGCTGTGCATTTTCTCCTTGTAATAGGGAGCAATCTGGTCCATGACCCCGGCCAGCTCGGCCGACTGTTCCCCGATCCGGACCATGTTGGTCATCATGCTGGTGAACAGGGCGGTTTCCTCCAGCGAATCGGCCAGCGAGTGGCCGGCCGCCACGCGTTTCTGGGCATGCAGGATGGCGTCGTGGTATATCGGGCTGGTCCTGAAGACGGTACCCAGCGCCGAGAGGGTCTCCAACATCGGTACGCCGCTTCTGAGCAGCAGGGCCAGATTGGTGGCGAAGCGATACATGGCCGATTGGACCATCAGCTCGCCGACCAGGGGCGCGGCCAGACCGATTGCCCCCACCCGCCTCCGGCCCGACTCGCTCTGCATATATCGGCGAAATGCAACGACCAGCACCACCACCCCGACGCCGATGTAGATCCCGTAGCTCACGATGAAGTCCGAGGCGCTCATCACGAACTTGGTGATGGAGGGCAGCTCGGCGCCCATTTCCTCAAACATGTTTGCGAAGGTCGGCACCACAAACCAGAGCATGGTGACCACCACCAGCACGGCGACAATCAGGAGGATAATCGGGTACATCATTGCCCCGGTGACCTTACGGCGCGTCTGCCGGGAATCGCGGATCTGTTGGTTCAGATCGCACAGCACCATCCCCATCTTTCCCGAGATCTCGCCCACGCCGACCAGCTCGATCCAGTGATCCTCGAAGACGTCGCGATAGTTGACCAGCACCTCTCGGAGTGAGCATCCGGCCGCCACCCGGCCCGCAACCTCTTCCAGAATCTGGCGCATCCGGATACTCTGGCTCTGCCCGGCAGCGACCCGAATTGCCTCCAGCAGCGGTGTGCCGGAGGAGACCAGTGTGGCGAGCTGCTGGAAGAACATCATCTTGTCGTCCAGGGTGACTCGCTTGTGCTCCTTGCTCGAGACCCGGGCACGTGTCAGGAACCAGTCTTCCAAGGGCATGGCCGTTTTCCTTAGCAGGTAGCTGAGGGTTTAGAGTTGAGGGTTGAGAGTTGAGGGTTGAGGGTTGAGGGTTTGGGCACCTCGTTCTTCAACCCTCAACTCTCAACGCTCAACTCTCAACTCTCAACTCTCAACCCTCAACGCTCAACCCTCAACTTTCCTCCGAGATCGTGATGCTCAGTGCCTCCTCGAGGCTGGTGGTGCCTTGACGGACCTTTTCCAGGGCGCTATGGCCGAGTAACTTCATCCCTTCCCCGGTGGCTGCCCGGCGGAGTTCGGGCAGGGGAGTTCGGGCTTGAATCAGGTTGGCCATCCGCTCCGTAATGCGGATCACCTCGAACACACCCACTCGGCCACGGTAGCCGGTTTCGCGGCAGTCTTTGCAGGCTCGCGGCCGGTAGAGGGTCTCCCCGACCTGCAAGCCACAACGTTCCGCGACCTCCGGAGCACATTCGTACGGCTCGCGGCAGCTTTGGCAGAGCCGGCGGATCAGCCGCTGGGCCACCAGGACGCGCAGGGTGGAGGCCAGCAGAAACGGTTCGATGTCCATGTCCGCAAGCCGGTTGACCGCGGCCAGGGCGTCGTTGGTGTGCAGGGTCGAGAGCACGAAGTGGCCGGTCAGCGCAGCCCGCAGACAGATCTGGGCCGTCTCCGCGTCGCGTACCTCTCCCACCATGATGATGTCGGGATCCTGCCGCAAGAAGGACCGCAAAGCGCTGGCGAACGTCAGCCCGACCTGGCTCTTCACCTGGATCTGGTTGATGCCGGTAAACTTGTATTCCACCGGGTCTTCGACCGTGCAGATGTTCTCGTGCGGCCCGTTCAAGCGGTTCAGACAGGCGTAGAGCGTGGTGCTCTTGCCGCTGCCGGTGGGCCCGGTCACCAGCATCAGGCCGTGCGGCATTTGGATCGATTCGGCCAGATCGTTCGACTGCCGCTCGTCCAGGCCCAGGTCGGAGAGCTGGAGCGGGATGGCGCTTTTGTCCAGCACCCGCAGAACCACCTTTTCGCCGTATACGGTGGGCACGGTGCTCACGCGGACGTCCACTCGCTTCTCGCCGCTTTTCAGTGCGATCGCCCCGTCCTGGGGCACCCGCTTCTCGGCGATGTCCAACTTGGCCAGGACCTTGATGCGGGAGACAATCGGGATGAACAGCGATCGGGGCGGCGGGGCGATCTCCGTAAGGCTGCCGTCGATCCGAAGCCTCACCCGACAGCGGTCCTCAAAGGGCTCGATGTGAATGTCGCTGGCACGCACACGGAAGGCCTGCTCGAGGATCTGGTTGACGTAGCGAATAATCCGGCCGTCCCGGCCCGGCGGCGGCGACTGGTCGAGGTGAACGACCTCCTCGGCGGCCTCTTCGACCGCCTCATCCCCCTCCTCGTCATCGACCACCTGCTCAAAATCCGCCGAACCGCTGCGACCCTCTCCTTCGGGCCACGCCGAAGCGTCGTAGAGGGTCCCCAGCAGCCCTTCCACGGTGGAGAGGGGGGCGATCAGCGGACGAACTTCCATGCCCGTCAGCAACTGGAGCTCATCCACCAGGTGCAGCTCGTTGGGCGTGAAGAAGGCCACCTCCAACGTGTCATCGGAAACCGCCAGGGGCGCGATCAGGTGGTCGCGGCACAGTTTTTCGGTGAGTTGCTGGAGGAGCTGCGGGTTTACCTCGGTTCTGTTTTCGTCCGGCTCGAAGAGCGGGATCAAGTAGTATTCCGAATAGGCGGCTGCGATCTCCCGCTCGCTGGCAAAACCCTTGCGAATGAGGATCTCTTCCGGCAGGAGGTTCTCTTTTGCCTGGGTCTCGCGGAGCGTCTCCAGATCCTTCTGTTCCAGACGGCCTTGCTGGAGCAGAACCTGAACGATCAGCGGCTGTGCGCTGTTGAGGTTCGCGGTGCTATTCATGGCGCTGCTCCACGGCCTCGGCCGGATCGGTGCTGAAGGTCAGGCCCGCGTACTTCAGCTCCA